>CBDTVA010000243.1:0-4925 GCA_965363935.1 uncultured Gammaproteobacteria bacterium
CCAAAATCAGCTTTTCCGCAGTAGGCTTTCTATTCTCGGACAGGCTCCTAGTGATTAGTACTTTGGTTTGATATTTATTGGCCCTTATATCCACCAGGATATAAGGGCTTTTAGGGTATATATCTCATAAAAAGAGATTAGCAAAAACCTGGGGTGGGAAATGCTAATGTAACACATTAAGGATCATCTGTAATGAATGATGCAAAACGTCCACTGATCATCACTTCTCTTTCGATCGCCTCAGTATTGTTAATGATCGCCATCTATTTTGTCCCCATCTGGTGGGTTGCCCTGACGGCGCCAAACTATCCTGAAGCTGCATTTCCTGACGGTGTTCGGATTAATTTCCATATGAACGGTGTATTCAATGGTTGTTCTCTGGTGGTAAAAGATGAAATTACAGAAGAGGAAGCCTTAGATTGTGTACATGAAATGGATACCATTAATCATTATGTGGGTATGTACCCGATCGCAGCAGGTGGCCCCATTGAACGCGGTTTCTCACCTTTTTTGCTCACCCTGTTAATCTTTATGGTGATAGGTTTTGCCATTGCTGATCCAAAAAAAAGGATGATTTTCTTAGCTGTTGCTTTTGCGTTTAATATACTCTGGATGGCCATGACCATTTATAAGACAGATGGTTTGAAGTTCCAGAATGAAGGTTATTTGTACGCCCTGATGAACCAGCTGGATCAGGATGTTAATGATACAACCCTGGGTTCTGTCAAAATGGTCGACTCTGATCGTGCCTTAAGGCAATTGAAAGATTCTCTGGCAGGAAGAGACGTTGAAGCTATGGATGATGGACAGGAAGCTCAGGATGCAACTTCAAAATCAGAACCTGATACTCATGATAAACAGAAACTCATTGCGCAACTCAGAGATACTTATGACAATGATGTAATACATGATCGGATATCGGATGAGTGGGCAGGTAACGGCTATCAACTCATGGCATGGCACTATGGCAAGGTTTTAGGCCGTTATTTTAATAACCCGGAAGAAATTGTTCCTATGGTCAAAAATCTTAGACTGGCCACCCATATTGTTTTTGCCGGTTTGATTGGCGCGATGTTGTTATTACTGGTTATGGGCACTCGTGTGAAAAGAAATCAGATATACTGGCTTATGGTTCTGGTTCCAATGGCTCTGCCTTTATTCTTTATCATTGATTATTCTGCCTGGCTATGGTGGTATGGTCATACCCTGAATGATATGGGAGCCTTTGCTGTAAAACCCTTTATGCCAACCGTTTTTGGTGAGGGCAAAGTGGCTCAGTTCGCAACTTTCTCCTATCCCAGTATTGGTTTTGGCTTAATGATGCTGAACTCAATTGTTCTGGCTGCTATTGCTTTAATGCGTCGTAAGGAATCTTTATAAGCAAGCGAGCAGGTAGCGGGGTGAACTAATAGCTTCACCCCCTGCATTTTGCTCAGTAAAATCCCGGAAGATTTGTCAATAACGATGATAGTACGATTTCTTTTTTTATCTCTATTTCTTTTTTGTTCCAGCTTTTTCACTTTGTCATGGGCAAAGGAGATTGATAGCACAAGCTATCCTCCTTTACAGCCTCTGGTAGATAAGGTCAAAAAGGGGGAAACCCTGGTTATTCCTCCTGGTACCTATTCTGGTCCTGTTTATGTCGAACAAGCCATTACCCTGGATGGTCAGGGAAAAGTGACCATTAACTCAGGTGGTAAAGGTTCTGTTGTGATTCTGGATACCGATGGTGCGGTTCTGAAAAACCTGCATCTGACCAATTCCGGTTCTCATCATAATGATCTCGATTCCGGGGTTCAGGTCCGGGGAAATTTTAATGTCATCAAGGATAATGTGATTGATGATTGTCTGTTTGGTGTCGATTTACAGCAATCAGAACATAATATTGTCAGACGAAATACTATCAGTTCTAAGCAAGAAGAATTAGGCATGCGCGGTGATTCAATCCGCCTATGGTATAGCTTTCATAATAAAATTACTGATAACACCATCAACAATACACGTGATATGGTGGTCTGGTATTCAAAAAGTAATGTGATTAAAAACAATGTCAGCCGTGGTGGACGTTATGGATTACACTTTATGTATTCCCAGTACAATGATGTTCAAAACAATGAGTATTATGATAATTCCGTCGGAATTTTTTTGATGTACAGTGATGGCGTTATAATAAAGAACAATACCATTTCCCATGCTACCGGTGCTGCCGGAGTGGGTATTGGTTTTAAAGAAACCTCTGATATTGTTGTAGCGGATAATAAAATTCTATTCAGTTCAATTGGCTTATCAATTGATGTATCTCCTTATCAACCCGATAGCAAAAATCATTTCACTAATAATCTCATTGCTTTCAATGGCATTGGTATTCGCTTTTTAGCAAACTGGAAAGACAATATCTTCAAAAACAATCATTTCAAAGCCAATATAACCCAGATTATTGTCTCTGGCGGTAAGACCGCAAATCGAAATATATGGGATGGCAATTACTGGGATAACTACGAAGGTTTTGATCTGGACAAAAATGGTATTGGTGATACACCTCATGAGATTTATGCCTATGCTGATCGTCTCTGGCAGGATGTCCCCAGTGCTCAATTTTATAAAGGTTCGGCCGTTCTCGAGTTGATTGATTTTCTTGAACGTCTGGCACCTTTTAGTGAACCTGATTTGATTTTGCGAGACAAATCTCCACTGATAAACATTAGTCTGAAAAAAGCTGACGTTAATACTGATAAAACGACATTAGAAGCAGAGCTAGAAAATGATTTGGACAGTAGACTGAAAAGGTATATTCAATGACAGAATCCATTCCAGATCCACATAAGCCTAAACAAAAAAAACATATCACTCGCGGACCGGGAAGAAGAGCACAGGAAGCCAGACGGCAGTTTCTTCGTTCGGTTGCCCTGACCGTGGGCATGACCAGTATTTCTCTGCTTGGATTTGTCCCCCTGCCGGCTGATGCTAAACGTCCCAGACTACGGCCGCCCGGCGCGCTCAAAGAAGAAAATTACCTTTCTTCCTGTATTAAATGTGGTCAATGTGTACAGGTTTGTCCGGTCAATGCCGTTAAACTGGATGATATAGGTACCGGTTTTGGACTGGGCGCGGCTTATATTGACGCTAGGGAACAGGCCTGCGACTTCTCCTGTGATGGCTTGCAATGTGTTCTGGCCTGTCCAACCGGTTCATTAACGCATGATCTGGATTATGCCCATGATACTCGTATGGGGTTTGCGGTACTGGATAAACCCAAACTGTGTCTGGCTGTGGCTGGTAAAGGCTTCAAAGGACAGGCAAGGGGACCGGATTATGAGGGATTATTGCGTTATGAGGAAATTGACCGCTGGAATCCGATTCCTTTAAAAGATCATCCCTATGATGTCGAAATCTGCGATCTCTGTGTTCAGGCCTGTCCTATCGAACAGCGTTATACGCAATGTCAGGATGGCAACTACCCCTCGGGTGATGAAAACCAGTGTCCACCCAAGCGTGCCCTTGGGCTTGAATTGATCGAAGAAAAAAACGGTGTCCGGCATATGAAACCGGTAGTCTATGATGGCTGTGTTGGTTGCGGTGTGTGTGAAATGATTTGCCCGGCAGAACAGGCAGCAATTGTGGTTGACTATAATAGCCTCACTAAAATGCCTATGAGTGAGCAGTACCTGAATAAAATCAATAAAAACAGCAGGAAACACGCATGAATAGAGCACTGGAATCATTAGCTCAATTATTTGGCCGGGCTTCTCGTAAACCTGAAAAAGATGAAATTTCACCTGCTGCGCAAAAAATATACTTTTATAAGAAAGGCATAAAAGTCACCAAAGCACAGGTAGAAGAACTGCATGATGAACATCATAAAAATGCCAAAAATAAATGGCGCAAACGCCGCTGGCTGACACTAATCGCCGTTAACCTGTTATTTGTTGTGTCTTTTTCTCTGGATATTCAATTACTGGAAGGCTCATTGACGGCCTCACGTTTTATGGGCTTTCATATGGCGGATCTAAACTCCGCCTTACAGGTCATGCTGGCGTATAAAGAAGTACTGATCAATCTGCTCATTGGTACCATAACGGTCTTTCTTATGTGGTTTATTTTAGGTGGACGTACCTTTTGCTCCTGGGTCTGTCCCTATCATTTACTGGCCGAATGGACCGAAACATTGCATTTATGGCTGGCAAAACGCGGACTGGCCAAAAATTATACCTTTCATCGCGGCGTAAGAACGGTTTTCTATGTAATTTTTGCATTACTGGCACTTGTCACGGGTTATACCGTTTTCGAATTTATTTCACCCACCGGGATTTTAAGTCGGGCTATTATCTATGGGCCGACACTGGCATTGATTTGGGTGGCTTTTTTACTCTTATTTGAAATTTTTCTTTCACGCCGGGCCTGGTGTCGCTATGTCTGTCCTATCGGGATCACTTATGGTATTGTCGGTGTTTTTTCTCCCGTTCGAGTCACTTATGATATAACCGATTGTAAACATGAAGGTGATTGCCGTGCTGTTTGTCTGGTGCCCCATGTACTGGAACTCACCATAAAAAGTCGCAGTACGGATATTGAAGTGGGCATAGGTGCGGACTGTACCCGTTGTGGCTTATGCGTTGATGCCTGTCCAACGAGTTCGTTAAATTTTGAATTCAGGGGTTTAACTCAAAAGCCCAGAAAGGAAGAACTGCCACTTATGCCGGAGAGTAAAGATTAAGAGCCTTCAGCTGGTAAGGAGCCTTCAGCCAGTGAATAAAGAGCCTTCAGCCAGTGAATAAAGAGCCGCCTTTGGTACTAAAAGGTTCAACGTCACCCCAAAATACAGAAGAAATCAAGCATATGATTAAGTATCTAACCTTCATAGACTTTCCTCCACAAGACTGAATCAACCGCTAACCCCTGTCAGAACAATTCGGTTATGTAACCGT
>CBDTVA010000244.1:0-4922 GCA_965363935.1 uncultured Gammaproteobacteria bacterium
TCTTCCGATCTGATCGGTGTCGGTTGCAACCTGTTCCTAGCCCTGAGCCAGGCAAAAGCCCTGAGCCAGGTAAAAGCTCTGAGTTAACCAAACAGCACAGGAATAAACATGATCATTATATTCAGAACCACAAAAACCAGAATAGGTGACAGATCGAAGCCGGAAAAAGGCGGCAGGATTTTTCGTGCAGGCCGCATAACCGGTTCAGTGATATGGTGAATCATTGCTGTTGCGGGGTTATAAGTACCAGGACTGACCCAGCTGATAATGACCTGAATGAGAATGGCAAAAAAGTAGATGTAAAGAAATAAAGTGAGTAGCGAACCGATACTATGCCAGAGTAAAAAAATGGGGTTGACGGGAATGCCTCTGACGGCAAAAAGCAGGATATTTTCAATATACTGTAAAAAATAAGCCAGTAGTAAAGAAGAGATGTCAATACCGAATAAGCCGGGAATCAAGCGGCGCAGCGGATTTAAAACCGGACTCGTTGCCTTGACAATAAACTGGGAAAGCGGATTATAAAAATCGGCGCGAACCAGTTGCAGCAGAAAACGCAGTAACACAATAATAATATACAGGCCAAAGAGGGTGCTTATTAAATAGGAACCGGAGTTTATCAAAAAATTATCCATTAATTTTTCCCTGTTGAATGACGGAGTATCATATTGTCTGCTTGTCTTCTGTTTTGTAAAGGCACATATTGCAACTACTTATTGCCTAATTCTTTACCTAAAAGCAGAGCTATCTCAATAGAACGATCTTTCGCACCTTCAAGTGCTCTGGCAAAAAGCTCTTCCAGTTTTCCGTCTTGCAAGATGCCAATGGCTTTTTCTGTTGTGCCGCCAGGAGAAGTGACTTTGTTTCTCAGAACTTCTGGAGAATCATCACTTTCCAGGGCCATTTTTGATGCACCAAATGAGGTTTGGATTGCCAGTAAATGGGCAGTTTTTCCGTCCAGTCCCAATTCTACTCCGGCTTTTTCCAGGGCTTCAATGACCAGAAAAATATACGCCGGGCCGCTCCCGGACAGGGCAGTGACTGCATGCATGTCAGATTCGTTGTCCAGCCAGAGCGTCAGTCCAACTGCGCGCATGATAGATTCTGCGAGAGTTTTTTGCTCATCACTGGTCTGCTCATTAGCATATAGCGCGGTTGCCCCGCTTTTTACCAGGGCTGGCGTATTGGGCATACAGCGGACCAGAGCCAGACTGGTAGTTGAACTACCAGGGCTGAGCCATCGCTCAATGTCCTTGCTTAATACACCTGCAGCAATAGATATGAGGAGCGGCCTGCGGTTACTGATATCCTGAGCAATTTCTGCACAGACTGTTGCCAGTTGTTGAGGTTTCACTGCCAGAATGACAATATCGACTGATTGCACCAGTTCTGTATTGCTATTACTGGTATTGACACTAAATTGTGCGACCATTTGAGCGTTTTTTTCACTATTGGGATCGCTTACCCAGATATTCTGTCCCTGAACTCCGGTACTGGTTAAACCACCCACCAGGCTGTATGCCATATTACCAGAACCAATAAAACCAATTTTTTTGTTAATCATTAAGCCTTTTACTCCAACCTAGCTATTATAATCCTTGTACCCGGCCGAACAATTCAAACACGAGCTTTCAAAACAAAGATCGGCGGAAAAATCTTTAACAGGTACGGGGGATTATTATACCTCAGCTTTGGCTGCAGCATAAGATATAATCACTACTTTAGCTTTACTTTTCTCTGCGCCCGAAAAGTGCAGTGCCAATGCGAATAATGGTGGCACCTTCAGCAATTGCAGCTTCCAGATCATTGGACATACCCATGGAGAGCGTATCCATGTTGAGTCCAAAATCCTGATTAATTTGCTGCATCAAGTCTCGTAGCTGGCGAAATGCCTGACGTTGCTGCACAATTTGTTGCGCAGGTTTAGGTATAGCCATTAAGCCTCGAAGAGCTAAATTGGGAAGCCGGGTGATTTCTCTGATCGCAGTGTGGATTTCAGTGCTGGAAAAACCTGATTTTTGTGTTTCCTGACTGATGTTGACCTGTAGGCAAATGTTTAACGGTAAGGCTTCTGGAAGGCGTTGTGAGTTGAGCCGCCGGGCTATTTTGACCCTGTCGACAGAGTGTACCCATTGAAAATGCTGAGCAATTTCTTTAGTTTTATTGGATTGTATGGGGCCAATAAAATGCCAGACAATATCATTGTGTGGTGACTTGCTGAGCTTAGGCAGGGCTTCCTGCAGATAGCTTTCACCGAAATCTCTTTGTCCCAGCTGATAAAGAGCCTCAATTTTATCTAAGGACTGATGTTTGCTGACAGCTAGCAGGGTGAGCGGATATTGTAATGATCGTCCGCTGGCTTTGAATGCCTGATCGATACGCTGATTTATGTGATCAAATCGGTTTCTAGTATTGCTCATTATGGTCTATACTGATATTTAATCGCCAGGCCAACATATAAAAATCTTGTCAGCCAGTCTATACATAACGGTGTCTTTAGCAATAATTATAACAAGAGTGTGTCTTTAAGTGCGCTTTTAATGTGGCTTAGCCTCTTGACGGTTTCTATTCCCGGAATAGGTTCCCTGAGGACATAATAATCATACACAGCGAAGAATCATGGATATTACAGAACTACTTGCCTTTAGTACAAAAAATAATGCTTCGGATTTACATCTGTCTGCCGGATTGCCACCGATGATTAGGGTGGATGGTGACATCAGACGTGTCAATGTGCCACCTCTGGTACATCGTGAAGTACACGACATGGTGTACGATATTATGAATGACAAACAGCGTAAGGACTTTGAAGAATTTCTTGAAACAGACTTTTCTTTTGATGTCCCGGGTCTGGCGCGCTTCAGGGTAAATGCATTTAATCAAAACCGCGGTGCAGGCGCTGTTTTTCGTACCATTCCTTCCAATGTACTGTCTCTGGAAGAGCTGGGTGCTCCGGCAATTTTCAAAGATATTTGTGAAAACAGGCGTGGTATCGTATTAGTAACGGGTCCCACCGGCTCTGGTAAATCCACCACGCTGGCGGCCATGGTGGATCACCTGAACAACACCATCTATGAGCATATCCTCACCGTAGAAGATCCCATCGAATTTGTTCATGAAAGCAAAAAATGTCTGGTCAATCAGCGTGAAGTGCACCGGGATACACTAGGCTTTAATGAAGCATTGCGTTCAGCATTGCGTGAAGATCCTGATATCATTCTGGTGGGCGAGTTACGTGACCTGGAAACCATTCGTCTGGCGTTGACCGCTGCTGAAACCGGGCACCTGGTTTTTGGTACTCTGCACACCAGTTCGGCGGCAAAAACCATAGACCGTATTATTGATGTTTTTCCTGCTGCAGAAAAGGATATGGTTCGTGCCATGTTGTCTGAATCTTTACGTTCGGTCATTTCCCAGACATTGCTCAAGAAAAATGGCGGTGGACGTATTGCCGCTCATGAAATCATGATTGGTACACCGGCGATTCGAAATCTTATCCGTGAAGGCAAGGTAGCGCAAATGTATTCTGCGATTCAGACCGGTCAGGGCATTGGCATGCAGACACTGGATCAAAATCTCAAGTTGATCCTCGCTCAGGGCTTAATTAGCAAGGCAGATGCCATGACCTATGCGGTCAGTAAAGATGATTTTTTATAAACTAAAGCGATGCACCAGGCGCTACTCCCGCACCTGATCAGAAAAAGGTAAAACAGATGGATTTTGACTCATTATTAAAGTTGATGGTGCATAAAAAAGCATCGGATTTATTTATAACTGTTGGTACGGCGCCATCTATGAAGGTGAATGGAAAAATATCTCCCGTGACCAAAAAATCCTTGAATTCCACCCAGTGCCATCAGATTGTGACTGGAATTATGAATGACAGGCAGCGAGCCGATTTTGAAGAAGCACACGAGTGCAACTTTGCCGTCAGTCGTTCCGGTGTGGGTCGTTTTCGTGTCAGTGCCTTTATGCAGCGCAGTCAGGTTGGTATGGTTTTGCGTCGTATTGAAACGACCATACCAACGTATCAGGAGCTGAAATTACCGGAGACTATCAAAGATCTGGCCATGACCAAACGCGGTCTGATTATTTTTGTCGGAGCTACCGGATCGGGTAAATCGACTTCACTGGCCTCCATGATTGGTTACCGAAACAAAAATGGCAGTGGTCATATTATTACCATTGAAGATCCTATTGAATTTGTCCATAATCATGATGGCTGTTTGATCACTCAACGTGAAGTGGGGATCGATACAGACTCCTTTGAAATTGCTTTGAAAAACACCCTGCGTCAGGCACCGGATGTGATTCTGATTGGCGAGATCCGAACCAGAGAGACGATGAATCATGCCATTGTATTTGCGGAAACAGGACATTTATGTCTGGCAACCCTGCACGCCAATAATGCCAACCAGGCACTGGATCGCATTATCAACTTCTTCCCGGAAGAGCGTAAGCCGCAGCTTTTAATGGATTTGTCACTGAATATGCGGGCCTTTGTCGCCCAGCAGCTTATTCCCACTCCGGACGGTAAAGGTCGAAGGGCAGCAGTTGAAATCCTGCTAAACACACCACTGGTGTCTGATTACGTCCGTGAAGGCGAGGTGCACAAGCTTAAGGAGGTGATGAAAAAATCCCGTGAGGAAGGTATGCAAACCTTTGATCAGGCGTTATATGATCTCTACCGTTCGGAAGCAATTACCTATGAAGATGCTCTGCATCATGCCGATTCACCCAATGACCTGCGTCTGATGATTAAACTGGGCGATGAAGAGGCCTCCGAATCCATGGGATCTTCTCTGGACGGGGTAAGTTTTACCGATACCAATGAAGAAAGGGATAGCAGTTTAGGGGGCTTGAATTTCTGAATATTGCGGTTCTTCAAAGTTTTGCGTACTTTGTTTGCTTTACCACCTTAG
>CBDTVA010000245.1:0-4906 GCA_965363935.1 uncultured Gammaproteobacteria bacterium
GGTGCGTCTAAACAGACCACTTTTGACAGAAAAATGACATTGCAGATTTTCGCCGCGCAGCAATTCCCTGTGCTGTTGTATCGCTTCAGTTTCCCCTTTGGGTATAATACGTTCAGGTTCACTATTTAACAGTTTAATCGTATAGGGGTGCTGAGGCGAGCCAAACAACTGTGCAACTGCACTCTGCTCAACAATATTTCCTTCCTGCATGACACACACATGATCAGCAAAACGTCTGACCAGATTCAGATCATGGGTGATCAATAACACCGCCATGGAAAACTCTTTTTGCAGTTTTTCCAATAATAATAAAATTTGTAATTGTACGGTGACATCCAGAGCTGTGGTAGGTTCATCGGCAATAAGTAATTTTGGATCACATGCCAGGGCCATAGAAATCATCATGCGTTGCCGCTGTCCACCGGATAACAGGTGAGGAAAAGAATCAAAACGGTGTTGCGGATCAGGAATGCCCGTTAACTCCATTAACTCAATGGCTCTTTTTTTTGCCGCAGATTTACTCATTCCTTTATGTATGAGTAAGGGTTCCATAATCTGATCCCCAACAGTAAAGGTGGGATTGAGAGAAGTCATGGGTTCCTGAAATATCATGGAAATATCGCTGCCACGTACTTTTTTTATCTCGCTTTCATCAACGCCCAATAAATTTTTTCCATTGAAGTCAATTGAACCAGAGCTATAATTCACTTTTTCTTCATCATGCAGGCGTAATATCGACATGGCAGTGACCGATTTTCCTGACCCGGATTCACCTACCAGGGCCATGGTTTCACCCGGGGTAACTGAAAAATTTATATCCCTGACCACATTCACTGAACCCGCCAGAGTCTCAAAATTTACACTTAGATCTTTGATATCAAGAATTAAATCATTATTTTTCATAATTTATTGTTTACTTTAACAGTTCACCCGCGTCGGGTATCCAATGCCTCACGCAGTGCCTCACCAATAAAAATCAATAACACCAGAGTTCCAACCAAAACACTAAAAGTTGTCATGGAAAGCCACCAGGCGTCAATATTTTCTTTGCCCTGTGATAACAACTCACCCAGACTGGGGGTCGATGGCGGAACACCCAGGCCCAGATAATCCAGGCTGGTTAAAGCCAGAATGGCGCCACTAATGCGAAATGGCAGGAAGGTTAATACCGGTACCATACTATTGGGTAAAAGATGTTTTAACATTATACCCGTATTAGAAACACCGAGTGAACGGGCAGCCTGAACATAGTCCAGATTGCGACCACGGAGAAACTCAGCCCGCACATAATCTGACAATCCCATCCAGCCAAACAGGGACAACAGCACAATAAGCAAGCCGATACTGGGCTTGAAAATCGAAGCAAAAATGATTAATAAATAGAGTTCCGGCATGGAATTCCAGATTTCAATCAGTCGTTGTGTGATCAGATCCACTTTTCCGACAAAATACCCCTGAACTCCACCCACGATGATTCCAATCACTACGCCGATTGCAGTTAGAAGCAGAGCAAAAAGAACCGACAGACGAAAACCATAAATTAATCTGGCCAGAACGTCCCTGCCCCGATCATCAGTGCCAAGCAGATTCTGTTCTGAAGGTCGTGCGGGATTGGGCAATTCAGCAAAATAGCTGATGGAATCAAAACGATAATTATTGAGAGGATAGACAGCCCAGTTGCCATTGCGGATAATTTTATCCCGTATATAAGGATCGTTATAATCCGTTCGGGTGACAAAGTCCCCGCCAAAGGTGGTTTCCGGATAATCATTCCATAGTGGAAAATAATATTCCTGCTCATATTGAACAATCAAAGGCTTGTCATTACTGATAAACTCAGCGAATAAACTGACAAACAGTAAGATAGTGAAAATCCACAGTGAATAATAACCTCTACGATTGTTCTTGAAGCGCAGCCAGGCGCGTTTATTCGGCGAGAGGTGTGATAATTGTTCTTTATTCAGAGTATTAGTATTTTTTTTGTATATTGTCATCACATTACTTATTAATCAGAGTTATTAACCGGAGCTATTAACCAGAGCTGCCGGATTCAAATTTAATACGTGGATCAATCAGCACATAAGACAGATCGGTTATGAGTTTGGTCAGTAAGCCTAATAAGGTGAATAAAAACAACGAGCCTAACACCACGGGATAATCACGGCGAACAATGGATTCATAAGATAGCAAGCCCAGACCATCAAGAGAAAAAATGGTTTCAATTAATAAACTGCCGGCAAAAAATGCGGCCAGGAAACTGGCTGGAAAGCCGGTGATCAGTGGTATTAATGCATTACGAAAAACATGTTTGTACAAAACCTGATTACTGCTTAAACCTTTGGCTCTTGCTGTGACAACATAATTTTTACGAATTTCTTCCAGAAAACTATTTTTCGTCAACATGGTCATCACTGCAAAGCTGCCAATGACCGATGAAATGATAGGCAGGACCATATGCCATAAATAGTCAGTAATTTTATTAAACCAGCTCAATTGTTCCCAATTATCGGAAGTCAGTCCCTTGAGCGGGAAAACCTCAAAAAAACTACCGCCACCGAAAAGAACTAATAACAGGATCCCCAAAACAAATCCGGGTATGGCAAAACCAATCAGTACAATGGTGCTCGAAACGACATCAAAACGGGAACCATCCCTGACCGCTTTGGCAACTCCCAGCGGAATACAGGTCAGGTAGGTAATAAAAAATGTCCACATGCCAAGGCTGATAGACACAGGGAGTTTATCCACAATCAACCCCGTTACTGACTGGTGATGATGGAAACTCTCGCCAAAATTAAAGGTCAGATAATTTCCCATCATGGTAAAAAATCGTTCCGCAGGCGGTTTATCAAAGCCATATAATGCTTTGATTTCATCCAGCCGCTCCTTATCTATACCTTCTGCACCACGATACAACTCACTGGCTGTGCTGCCTGCTTCAGTCATTTGATCCTGTCCGGTCAACTGCGCAACTAATTGTTCTACAGGACCTCCCGGTACAAATTGAGTAATGACAAAAGTAATTAACATGACCCCAAAAAGAGTTGGAATCATTAATAATAGTCGTTTAAGTATGTAATAGAGCATAATTTTTTAATGCCGGATGTTCTTAAAAAAAGAGTTTATTATTCCAGAGTCTTATCTGCCGGTTTGTCTTTGATGAGATATTCAGGTTTAAACCACCAGGTCGAGAGCATCCAGCCTTCTGCTGAGAAATAAACAGGCAAGGTTTCAGGGAAAAGAAATTTATCCCAATAAGCAATTCGATGAGTGGCAATATACCAATGTGGAACCAGATAAAATTCACTGAGCAGGATGCGATCCATTGAGCGGGTCAAAGCAACAATTTTGTCCCGCTCTGTGGTATTGCTCAGTTGTTCCAATAAGGCATCAATAGCCGGGTTTTTTATTCCCGGATAATTACTGGAGCCATCTAAATCAGCCGTTTTAGAATGCCATCGGCCTTCCAGTTCATTGCCGGGAACCTGACTCTGAGAAAAACCCGATACAATCATATCAAAATCCTTGGTTTCTACCCGGCGCTTATACAAAGCAAAATCCACTGTTCGATAGTCCATGGTAATACCCAGTTTTTGCAAATTTCTGGCATAGGATGCGGCAATACGTTCAAAGGCTTTTTGTGATAGTAACAAATCAAATTCAAAAGCCTTGCCCTCCTGATTTCGCAATGCACCTTCTTTATATTCCCAGCCTGCCGATTTTAATAGCTCAATAGCCTGGCGTAAATTATTACGCAGTGAAGAAGGTGCTGTTGTGACTGGCGGTTCCCAGGCAGCTTCAAACACCCGTGGATCCAGTTGCTCTTTAAACGGTTGCAAAAGTGCCCGCTCCTGTTTGGAAATAGCACCGCTAGCAGCAAGTTCAGTGTTACTGAAATAACTATTATTGCGCTGATACTGATTATAAAACAGCATGCGGTTTGCCCATTCAAAATCATAGGCCATAACCAGAGCTTCACGGACGCGTTTATCACTAAACAGCGGTTTACGGGTATTAAAAATAAAGCCCTGGACCCCGACGCTGTTCTGGTGAGGAATATTTTTTTTAATGATTTGCTTATTCTTAAACACTCGTCCGGTATAATCCCGGGCCCACATTTTGGAATTATATTCATGGCGAAAGTCATATTCACCCGCTTTTAGAGCTTCCAGTGCAATAGTGCTATCACGAAAATATTTGTAGACGATTTCATCAAAGTTAAACATACCCTTACGTATGCCTAAATCAGCAGCCCAGTAATCCAGGTTCCGTTTGAAGCTAATCTGTTTGCCAATATCGTACCTATCAAGCACATAAGGTCCACTGCCAATGGGCATTTTCATAGCCGTATCTTTAAATTCCAGGTCGCCTACCCAATGTTTTGGAAATACCGATAAATAGCTGCTGAGCAGCATGGGCAATTTGGCATTGTGTTTCTTGAAATCGAAGCGTATTTTCTCTTTATCTATAATCACTGCCTGCTTGATATCATCCAGGACAATTTTATATGCCGGATGAGCATGTTTATCCTGCATAAGCGTATCAAAAGAAAATTTTACATCATCTACAGTGACGGGTGTGCCATCAGAAAATCGGGCCTTTTGATTAATATGGTAAGTCACTGACAAGCCATCCTCGGCTGTGCTGATATCATCGGCGAGTAAGCCGTAGAAAGTATAGGGCTCATCCAGACTCTGTTCCATCAGAGTCTCAAAAACCAGACCATCAACACCATCAGCGGAAACCCCTTTGAGCAAGTATGGATTGAGACGATCAAAGGTACGTGAACCATTTAGATCGAGCCGACCGCCTTTGGGTGCATCAGGATTAACATAGGCAAAATGGGAAAAGTTTTTTGTGTATTTAGGTGTATAACCATAAGCAATAGCATAATCGGAAAAAGCTG
>CBDTVA010000246.1:0-4898 GCA_965363935.1 uncultured Gammaproteobacteria bacterium
TTGAAGATTCAGTGCATTGGGCGTTTGTAATAGGTTCAACTGCTTTTTCTAGGTTTAATTACTACTGTTTTAATATGTTGCTATAACTTTTCGTTCAGTGGCGCACAAAAAAATACAAAACAACCATCATTAGTTGAGAAGCTCTATTCTAAATTAAGGTAATCACACAGTTTTTCAGGTAAAATACTGCTTTTTTGATAGATATTAAGACACCACTATGATAGTTACAGATATTTTTGACAAAGGCGGCATTATTGTCTGGGTTCTGGCCGGTTATTCTTTCATTGCGCTCACAATTTTGTTTGAACGTTTGCTGCGTTTTACTTTTATGGGCAACCCCGGTCGAAAAGCAGAAAAACGCCTGCTTGATGCACTCAAACAAGGCCAGGCTGAAAGTGTAGTAAGTAAAATGCGCGGTCCCGAAGGTCGACTGATACGAGGAATATGGCAAGCCTGGAAAGAAGGAGTCCATGATCTGAGTCGAGTTGCTGTTCGCATTGGCAGTTGTGAATTAAATAAAATGGAAAAAGGCTTTCGTACCTTATCCTTTCTTGGCAACACAGCTCCATTATTAGGACTACTGGGGACCATTATTGGTATGATCAAAGCCTTTATGGTCATTGAACAGGCCGGTGGACAGGTTGATGCTCAGGCACTGGCAGGCGGAATCTGGGAGGCTATGCTCACCACAGGTGTCGGCCTGGGCGTTGCAATCCCGGTACTGCTTTTGCTGCACCTTCTGGAATCTGCCGCTGATAAACGGGCACATAGTATGCGTAATTATGCTTCCCTGATGCTGGAAAACCTGCCAGTCAAAGATGATAAACAGTCGGATCTGTCCAGTGACTCCAAAGCAACGCATCATCGCAATGGTGTTGTCCATGCAGTTTGAGGGTAGACGTCGCACCAGTTATGTACCCAATCTGACACCGCTCATAGATATTGTCTTTCTGTTACTGGTATTTTTTATGCTGACTTCACATTTTGTACGCGATGAAGTGATTAATATTGATCTACCGGAAGCTGAGAGCGGAGAATCGCTGGATGAACCTGAACAGATAGAAATTGTAATCAATGAAGCGGGCAAATTTTTATTCAACAGCCGGATAGTTACACCGGATTCACTTGAAGACATTCTACGCAATGAACTCAAGGATCAGAAAGAAAAAGTGGTCCGGATACGAGGCGACGAGCATGTGGAGCTGGGTATAGCCATCGCAGTCCTGGATGCAGCACGCAAAGCCGGAGCATCTGGAGTTGATATTGTTACAATTGATACCCCGGCAAGAACTCCATCAGACAAGCCTGGCCCCGAACAGACACAGTAGACATGAGTAATACCCTGAGTAGCAATTACCTTACAAGTACACTGCAGGATAGTACTATCTGGCTGTTTTCCATAGCATTATCACTGTCACTGCACTTCGCATTATTTCTTCACAGCCATAAGCAACTCGTTTCTGCACCTGCCACAGTCGTTCAGGAAACCATTACTCATGTGCGTTTTTCAACTTTGGCCCCGCCGCCAGTTAAAATTATTGAGTCAGTGGTTAAAGCGCCAAAGCCTGAGCCTGTAGTTCCACCTGAGCCTGTTGTGCAGCCAAAAGCAAAGCCCAAGCTCAAGCCCAAACCCAAAAAGAAGAAAAAACTGAAGCCCGTGGTAAAACCCAGGGTAAAAAAAGCAGCCAAACCCAGGCCGCCCAAAAAAGTAGTCAAACCGGTCAAACAAAAACAAACGCTATCACAGAACATCAGTTCGCAGAAAAAACAGTTCAAGCAGTCACCTGTTGTTGCAAAGGCCGATCCGAGTCTTGCACAACAGGCACGCATAAAATATCACGCACTGTTAATGCGTCATATTGAAGTCCATAAACAGTATCCAAGAATAGCCCGCAAACGAAAAATTGAGGGCAACATTCTAGTTTCTTTTACACTTATGGCCAATGGCAGCATCAAGAATTTACACATAAATGGCAAAAAAAGTATTCTGAAAAAAGCCACCCGGCAGGCCGTTGAAGATGCTCTGCCTATGCCGGAACCACCCGGAAATTTGTCATTACCCATGAAAATCGAGTTTACTATGAACTATTTTCTGAAATAATCTACTCATTTTTTAACAGAAGGTTTTAGAAAAACTTTATTTCCTGACTTTTATTAGCTATGGTAAAGAGAATTTGTTGAAAAAATTTCAAGGGACATATAAAGAGTAATATTATGAGCAAAAGCAATGACAATAAAACAAAAAAAGTAGCAAAAGTAGCAAAAGTTAAACAAGTAGCAAAAGTTAAAAAAATTAAAAATAAAGTGTATGAAAAAGAACTACTCAGACTTCAGACTGAGCTGGTTAAACTTCAGGAATGGGTAAAGTTTAACGGATTGAAAGTTGTGGTTGTTTTTGAAGGCCGGGATGCAGCCGGTAAAGGCGGTGTGATCAAACGCATGACCCAACATCTGAGTCCTCGCATTTGTCGTGTGGCAGCACTTCCGTCACCTACAGAAAGGCAAAAAACCCAGTGGTACTTTCAACGTTATGTCCCTCATCTTCCTGCAGCAGGTGAAATTATCCTGTTTGACCGCAGTTGGTATAACCGTGGCGGTGTTGAGCGGGTCATGGAATTTTGCAGCGATGATGAATATCGTGAATTCCTGCGTTCCTGCCCGGAATTTGAACGCATGCTGGTGCGCTCTGGTATTATTTTAATTAAATACTGGTTTTCTGTTTCTGATGAAGAACAGGAAAAACGTTTTCAAAGCCGCCTGACTGATCCTTTAAAACGCTGGAAACTGAGTCCAATGGATCTGGAATCCCGCTCCCGCTGGGTGGAATACTCCAGAGCAAAGGATGAAGTGTTTGCTCACACTGATATCAAACAGGCACCCTGGTTTGTGGTAAAATCCGATATAAAAAAACATGCCCGCCTGAACTGTATCTCTCATCTGCTCAATATGATCCCGTATAATGACATCACTCCTGAGAAAATTAAGCTGCCACAACGTAATACTGGTGCAGGTTATGTCAGACCCCCTATGTCTGATCAAACTTTTATTCCAGAAATTTACCCTGAAGTCTGAAGTGAGTGCCCTGTGATAGTGGTTGATAAATATCACCGGGCAACTTGGTAATAGCTATTATATTACCTTAGTACTCTCTTTGCGCTTAATGGCTTTTATTCAGTTATCCAGCTGATTACTTTTATTCAGCTGATGGCTCTATCCAGCTGATGGCTCTATTATCCAGCTGCTGTTGATAAATATGCGCCTGTAATGCCATAAGCGTAATATTCTGATCTCTTAACATTTTTTCCCGATCACCATGCTCAAGGATCTGTGTACCCTGAAGTTCATAGAAACCATACTGATTCTCTTTTAACTGCAAGTCAACCCGACTTTCCCAGGCACAATTATTGACTTTATATTGCACAGCATCACCTCGATGCCAGCCTTTTTTAGATGCGATTTCGCTAATAAAGATATCGATCGCCTGAATAGAATAATGTTCCATAATTATCTCCTGAACACCTGTCCCCCTAGATTCCCGCTGATTGTGTTATATTTTTGACAGCGTTATTTTCTTGAATAGTTGTTTTCTTGAATATCAGTGCAACTCTTTTTAAGCTCTTTTATGAAAGAGATGCATATTACGCACCAGGCTGCTCATGCTATTGAAAACTGGTCATTTCTGTATAAAGTTTTCCCGACACTCCTACAAAAATGTAAAAATACTTGACACTATTGATTGAAATAACGAAGTTTATACCAGTAAAATCCAATAATTTCATGCAGAGCCAGATAATTTTGCCACAATGACTTGCTGTTAGGCATAAAATCACCGGGCAGAAAATCCATACTATTGTGATAAAACCCCATTGGAGCCGGTATAACCCCCTCATTATGTATACTAAAAACCGACAGTGCTCTGGGCATATGAAACGCACTGGTAAGCAGATAAAAACGCTTAAACTGTTGTGATACTAATATCTTACGGCTATAAAAGGAATTTTCGAAAGTATTCTGACTTTCCTGCTCTACAAAAATTCTGCCCGAAATGGCGTACTCATTTTGCAGTACCTGCTTCATTAATGCTGCTTCAGTATAGCCCTGTTTTTCTATTCCACCGGTCACCAGTATTGGCAGGTTGGTCTTTTTTTGCAGCCAGGCGGCATAACGCAGGCGCAACTGTGTAAAATAACCAATATCCGGGCCATGATATTCTTTTTTATAAGGCTTGATACCTCCGGCTAAAACAACAATCACATCAGCTTTATTGTCCTGTATTTGCTCCTCAGTCAGGGCCGGAATGCTTTCCAGTAAAGAAAATAAATAATGACTGGTGACCGGAATGGTCAATAAATAAAGCAACAGAATTTGTAAAATTAATAGACGTTTCAGTGTCTGCAGATTTTTGCTCAGTAACACACTCAGCACAAGTAACCATAGAAAAACCCCGGGGGGAAGAAAAAACAACTCAAACAGGCTGGTTAAATAATTGCTCACAGGCATTCCATTATTTATAACATTGGCTTTTTCGTCGGGCTATCTTGTATTATAAGCTTTTGCAAAGCAACCGAGAGAATGAATTTCATTGGCAAACAGGGCACCTACCTCATTTGAACTCTACCTCTGTGAAAAGCCTTCACAGGGACGCGATATTGCCCGTACCCTTGGTGCCAGGCAGAGAAATGAAGGTTACTTTCAAGGTGACAAGCTGTTAGTGAGCTGGTGTATCGGCCATTTACTGGAAATGATCCCTCCAGATGCTTATGACGATCGATATAAACGCTGGTCGCTTGCTGATTTACCTATTCTGCCCCAGCATTGGCAGCTGGAAGCCAAAAAATCCACCCGCAAGCAATTGACTGTTTTGAAAAAATTATTACAGCGCTGCCATAGCGTGGTCA
>CBDTVA010000247.1:0-4888 GCA_965363935.1 uncultured Gammaproteobacteria bacterium
AAAATTAATTTGCATTTATCAGTTTTCAATTGCCATTCTATCAAGGCGCAAGGAAGGCGAATAGTCAACTATTTAACTGACGAGCAACGCAGATAGAATGAGTAAGTGGAAACTTAAAAATGTGAATTATTTTTTAAGGCTGCCCTAAGCAAAGACCTTTGTTATAAAGCACTTCAACGCCGAAAGCACCCTTGTATTTGGCAGTATAACACCATCCTCGACCAAAAATTCTTATTTTGAAGAATTAAAAAATACTCACGGATTTTGGAAAAACAACGCCCAGAATTCCCAGTGCATCCATTTCTATTTCAAAAAAGATATCATCAATTACAGTTGCATCAATCATTAAGGCCTGATTTATCTTATGATCAATTTTATTTACATAGACCTCTGAAGTCGCAATTACTGGTTCACTTTCAGCATTTATCAGGGCTTGCTGTTCTTCCTGTTCCAGTACGTGACTGTATACCGTCGCAGCATGGAGAATATAAATTTCATCACGGTATGATTCACTAATTTCCTTGGATAGATTTAACGGTTGGTGCAGGTTTTGCAAAGGTGTTGTAATTTCTTCAGGTACATTCCAGTGTTTCAGTAATTTACCACTTATCTCATTATAGCTAAAGCCCAGTATATTGGTCTCAATACTGAACTCACTCTCATCCGGTTCATTTTGTTGTTGATGTGTGATGGTCAAGACCTGTTTTTGACTGGTAAGACAGCAAACCAGTTGACCAATACGACTCATAATGCCACTAACAAATAGCCGATCGGGTTCCGGGTGCTTGATTCTTTTGGCCAGTTTCCTGGCTATTAAAGCAATATAGACTGAACGTTGCCAGAAATCTTCCATGCGAATGGCAGTATATTTGTCACCTTTATTAAAGTTCTGTGCCACCGTATCCATAAGGATCAGATTTTTGACTTCTTTGAGGCCTATCAGATTAAGAGCCCGGTTCAATGTTGTGACCTCGGCTCGAAAACCATATAGAGGACTATTGGCTATTTTGAGAATTTTAGCACTCAGGGCAGCATCTGTGCCAAGCAATTCACCAATTTCATCTATTGATGCGCTTTTGGAACGGATTTTTTCATCTAATTGTTGATAGAGTTCAGGTAAAGTGTACAATTTACCTTCTTCAAGAATAAACTGATTAATGATAAGGTCAATTTCTGTCATAAAATGTTCCCAGTAGCTATAGAATAACAACATATCTATTATGACTATAGCAGTTATTTTTTGATTTTCTGTTTTTAAATTTTACATAACTATTAACTTAATATGCTCTGGAAAGAAACTTTAAAGCTCTTCGGCCCGGGCCAGTCCACTGTATCTATTCATGAAAAAATAATTTCTGCGCTTGCAGGTTTGGCTGGTATTGGTCTGATTATGGCTGTCAGTCAGTATTTTCTGGATGCAGAAGGAATGCCATGGGTGGTGGCATCCATGGGGGCATCGGCCGTTTTACTTTTTGCAGTGCCTCAGGGACCACTTTCCCAGCCCTGGTCTTTTGTGGGCGGGCACCTGTTTTCTGCTTTTATTGGAATCACTATAGCCAAACTGATTGCTGATCCTGTTTTGGCATCGGCATTAGCCGTTTCACTGGCCATCTTTATCATGTATTTGACCGGTTCATTACATCCTCCGGGCGGTGCCACTGCGTTAACTGCAGTTATTGGCGGTACGGGTATTTCTGAATTAGGGTATTGGTATGTATTGACACCTGTCAGTCTTAATTTACTGGTGATGCTGGTCTGGGCAGTCATTATCAACAATCTTTTGCCCAACCGTTGTTATCCCAACGGTATTCGGAATATAGGAAAATTACCCTCAATTCAGAGTAAAGATTTGACATCAGATAATACTGATCATCAAACGCATTTACCCAATCTGATTCATCGCTCGGACCTGCACGATGCCTTGACTGAAATGGATGTTTTCGTAGATGTTTCTGAAGATGAGCTGAGTAAAATTTTTAACCTTTCTCTGATGCATACTCACAAGAAGAAAATGGGTGAAATTTTGTGTCAGGATATTATGTTTTCCCCTGTCACAACTGTTGACTATGACACTGGTATCGAAACCGTCTGGCAATTAATGATAGAGAAAAGGGTGCATGCCTTTCCTGTGGTCGATAAAGTGGGTCATGTACTAGGCGTTATAAGTCTGGCTGATTTTTTAAATCAAGTTGATATTAATTCTAATTCTGGAATAATGTCACAACTCAATGAATTTATTAAAAAAACAGCTTCGGTTTATACGCATAAACCAGAATATGCCGGACATTTGATGAGCAAGCCGGCAATTACTATACAGACAGAACAACATATTCTGGACTTATTTGAATTATTTTATTCCCATAATATTCACCATTTACCCGTGCTTGATAACAACAAAAGACTGGTCGGCATTATCACTCCGAAAGATTTGCTGCAGGCATTTCAAAATACTGTCCAGTGAGTTTTTTAAAATTGCCGGTCACGGCATTTGAAAAAGAACTTGCTATGAGTGGGATATAAACCTATAATCTAGCGCATAAATTTACTGGCTATCAAGCTTAGTCTGATTGGTTAAGATTAGTACAATCTACTACTAAAATGACTCATTAAATTTATAACAGTTTCGGAGAATAGACCATCTCCAGCCTAATTTAGCTTTTATTTATCAAAGAACTAACTTAGTTTCCATCCATAATTAGCCATCCTGACTGTTTATGGAACGCAAAAGAAAGCGTGTAATTAATCTTTTGCTACATTTTCAATCACTTGCAGTGATCAAAAATGGTGACGCATTCCCTGTGTCGCAAGTGTCCATTATTTATTGGATGGACACTCATTAGGAATTTTTAAAGTGGGCCTTCGGCCCATTTTTTATTTGTGAAATATTTTTTTATAACTTAGATTATCAGTATTTTTTGAGAAACATTCAATGACCGTTAAAACCCAACAACTGGAAACTTTGCTTGAACCTGTTGTTAGCTCAATGGGGTATGAATTTGTGGGGTTGGAATATATTTCTCAGGGTCATCATTCCATATTGCGGATCTATATTGATTCCGAGAATGGTGTCAGTGTTGATGATTGTGCCAAAGTAAGTCACCAGGTCAGTGCCGTATTGGATGTTGAAGACCCTATTTCCGATGAATACTCACTGGAAGTGTCTTCTCCCGGACTTAATAGGCCACTGTTTAAGTTATCTCATTATGAACAGTTTATAGGGCATGATGTGAAATTCAGAACTCTGCGCCCGCAACCTGATAATGGCCAACGTAAGTTTAAAGGTACCATTGAAGCAGTTGAGAATGATAATGTGATTTTTAGTATTGATAATAAAACCTTATCAATAGCTTTTGTTGATATAGATAAAGCAAATTTAATTGCAAAATTTTAATTCTCTTTTGAAATTAGTAAGTCTAAAAATAAAGTATTTGTAACTGGGTTTAAAACATTAATAACCGGCCCCTGCTGGAATTGTTAAGGTAATAATATGAGCAAAGAAATTCTTCTTGTCGTCGATGCCGTTTCACATGAACGTGGTATAGAAAAAGAAATTATTTTTCAGGCACTTGAGCATGCATTAGCTTCCGCAACGAAAAAGAAAAACCATAAAGATATTGATGTCAGGGTAGCGATTGACAGAGAGAGCGGCGATTACGAAAGCTTTCGTTGCTGGCAGGTTCTGGATGATGAAACTGAGCCCTTTGAACATTATGATAGACAAGTTTTGCTGTCACGAGTTATTGATGACAATCCTGATATCAAACCCGGCGACCTTATTGAGAAACCGATTGAATCCGTTGAATTTGGTCGCATTGCCGCACAAGCCGCAAAACAGGTCATTGTTCAAAAAGTCAGAGAAGCAGAACGAAAAAAAGTGGTTGATCAATACCAGCAACGTCTGACTGAAATGCTCTCAGGTGTGGTAAAACGGATTGAGCGGGGCAATGTGATAGTTGATATCGGTAATAATGTAGACGCCATTATCAAAAGAGAAGATATGATCCCCCGGGAACCGGTACGAAATGGTGATCGAGTTCGTGGCTATCTCTATGATGTCAAGAGTCAGACTCGGGGTCCACAGCTAAGTTTAAGCCGCGTATCGCCTGAATTTCTGATTGAGTTATTTAAAATTGAAGTACCGGAAATCGGCGAAGAGTTAATTCAAATACACAGCGCGGCACGGGATCCGGGAATGCGTGCAAAAATTGCTGTTGAGGCGCATGACGAGCGCATTGATCCTGTGGGCGCCTGCGTTGGTATGCGCGGTTCCAGGGTACAGGTTGTCTCTAATGAACTGGCCGGCGAACGGGTTGACATTATCCTTTGGGATGAAAATCCGGCACAGTTTGTGATTAATGCCATGTCACCGGCAGAGGTGCAATCCATTGTGGTTGATGAAGAGAGCAACTCCATGGATGTTGCAGTAGATGAATCACAACTTTCACAGGCTATCGGCCGTAATGGACAGAACATTAAACTGGCTTCCCAACTGACAGGGTGGGAACTTAATGTTATGACGGTTGAAGATGCAGAAAACAAAAATGAAGAAGAAGCACAAAGAATTCTCAATCAATTGATGGAAGATTTAACCATTGATGAGGATATTGCTATCATTCTGCTTAACGAAGGTTTTACCTCACTGGAAGAAGTGGCCTATGTACCGCTTCAGGAAATGCTGGATATTGAAGAGTTTGATGAAGAGATAGTGATGGCATTGCGTGAACGTGCCAAGGATGTTCTGTTAACCAAAGCAATTTCTGATGAAGAACAATTAGGCGATGCTGAACCTGCCACAGATTTGCTGAAAATGGATGGCATGGATGAGCAGCTGGCGCATCAATTGGCTTCAAGGAACATCATTTCAATGGAGGACCTGGCTGAACAGTCC
>CBDTVA010000248.1:0-4863 GCA_965363935.1 uncultured Gammaproteobacteria bacterium
TGGCCAAAATCAGCTTTTCCGCAGTAGGCTTTCTATTCTCGGACAGGCTCCTAGACTCTGCATGCACACTATTTCGGAACAGCTATTTCCGGATGGACACTCGTTAGCAGTTGATACAAATTCAGGCTGTTTCCTGATAGCTTAAATGGCGTGATAATTGCTTATTTTCTCCTACCATGAATAAACATACACTTTTGTCATCTATCGTTTTTTTTAACGCTTTGTTGTGTATCAAAACCGGCATTATTTCTTTACTATGCTCTTTACTGTGCTGGACACCGGTTTTTTCCGCAGAGCGAGAATACATAGTGCCTATGGAAAAGGCGCAATGGCTCAGCAGCGGGACTAAAAACCATGAGTGCAGTTTGTCACAAATAATCCCGTTTTATGGTGAGGGTAAGTTTGTCCACAAGTCAGGTCATAAAGTGGTTTTTAATCTATTCAGCGATAAGCCTGTGATGGATGATGCCAGAGTTGTTGTACAATCTGAACCGCCATCATGGCGACATGATGATAAAGTGTTTGAAATTGGCAAATTCGACTTTGAACGAGGCCATAATCCGTTGATAGTAAAAAAACCTTATGCTTCTCGAATGCTGCAGCAAATTGAAAATGGCATGTCTCCTGTGGTAATTTACCGTGATCTGGCCGATGGGCGGGATATTATTGCCGTGATGTTATCGCCGGTTAATTTTCGTAAAGCGCTGGCAGAATACCTGGAATGCGAAAAAACACTGATGGACTTTGATCTGGAGGAAACCAAGAATCTGAAACTTTATTTTGCCACCAATAAAGCTGTATTGACTGAACGTTCGAAACGGGATCTAAGAAATATCTTGCGTTATTTGAAAATGGATCCAGGCATTTTGCAAATCAAGGTTGATGCGCATGCAGACTCCCGGGGACGGCGCCGCTTAAATGATAAACTATCAGAACAACGTTCTGATACCGTGATTAAATACCTGCTTTCTGTTGGTGCCAAACCGGAAATGCTTTATGCGGTTAACCATGGAGAGCGTGAACCTGAACACACTAATAAGACAACTGTGGGCAGAGCCAAAAATCGTCGTGCCGATGTACAGTTACTGACCACACCACCTCCGACTCCGGAAGAACAACAGGAAATTGAAGAAGCCAGAAAAGCAGAATGGCGGCGACAGTTAAAAGAGCGTTCTATTTATAATAAGAAATCCGCAAAATCACAGCTAGAAATTACCGGGCCGGCAGCAGATATTGCTTCTCAGGCAACACCGAAAATAAACCAGACTGGGTATGAGTCGGAAGTGGTAGATGATGAGCCGCCAGCTCCTAATTTTATTAACCTTGAGCATTTAGTGGATAAAAACAATCAAAAGTCTAAATCGAAGTAGGTTAGACGCAGAGAATCCGCTATAATTGCCCTTTTTGGTAACTCTATATAGTATGAAAGGGAGAAATTCTCGATGTCTGACGTGAAAAAGGTGGTTTTAGCCTATTCCGGTGGTCTGGATACTTCAATTATTCTGAAGTGGCTGCAAGACAAGTATCAGTGTGAAGTTGTGACCTACACAGCGGACGTTGGTCAGGGTGAAGAAGTTGAGCCGGCACGTGCCAAAGCAGAAGCCGCAGGGATTAAAGAAATTTATATTGATGATCTGCATGAAGAATTCGCCCGCGATTTCGTGTTTCCCATGTTTCGAGCCAATACCATTTATGAAGGGGAATATCTGCTAGGAACTTCAATTGCGCGCCCTTTGATTGCCAAACGCCTGATAGACATTGTTAATGAAACCGGTGCCGATGCCATTTCCCATGGTGCGACCGGTAAGGGCAATGATCAGGTTCGCTTTGAGCTGGGAGCGTATGCACTCAAACCAGATATCAAGATTATCGCTCCCTGGCGGGAATGGGAAATGACTTCCCGTGAAACATTAATGAATTATGCAGCAGAGCACGGTATTGCTGTGGAGAAAAAACAGGGTAAGAAATCACCTTATTCCATGGATGCCAATCTATTACACATTTCCTATGAAGGCGGTATCCTGGAAGATCCATGGTCCGAGCCGGAAGAATCCATGTGGTTATGGAGCGTATCTCCGGAGAAAGCACCTGACGAAGCGACCTACCTGGAGCTGGATTATGTGAAAGGTGATATTGTGGCAATTAATGGTGCAAAACTGACGCCGGCAAGTGTCATGGAATACCTCAACAAAGTGGGTGGGGAAAATGGTATTGGTCGTACCGATATTGTTGAAAACCGCTATGTTGGTATGAAAGCCAGAGGCTGTTATGAAACGCCAGCTGGTACGATTATGCTTAAGGCACACCGTGCCATGGAATCCATCACACTGGATCGGGAAGCCGCGCACCTTAAAGATGAATTGATGCCCAGATATGCCAGCCTGATTTATAATGGCTATTGGTGGTCACCTGAGCGCGAGATGTTACAGACCATGATTGATAATTCTCAGCAAGTGGTTAATGGCAAGGTGCGTGTGAAACTCTATAAGGGTAATGTCATTGTGGTTGGCCGTGATTCAAAAACAGACAGTCTGTATGATGACAATATTGCCACCTTTGAAGATGACGCCGGAGCTTATAACCAGCAGGATGCAGAAGGCTTTATCAAACTCAATGCGCTTAGATTACGTACAGCAGCCAGAAAACATCAGAAATAGATCTGCTCTTTCTTCTGCAGGAGCCGGGTCACCGGCTCATACAGGAGTTTGTTCTGCTCAATTATTTATTCTTAGGAAAGGGGATTTCTCTTGAGATTACTCCATACAATGATCCGTGTTGGCAATTTACAGCGTTCCATTGATTTTTATACGCAAATTCTTGGTATGAAATTATTACGCCAGAAAGACTATCCGGATGGGCATTTTACTCTGGCCTTTGTTGGTTTTGGAAATGAAAAAGAAAATTCGGTTATTGAACTGACTCATAATTGGGATACTGAACAGTATGAAACAGGCACTGGATTTGGACATCTGGCCATAGAAGTCAATGATGTTTATTCTGCAACAGAAAAAATCCGTGCAAAGGGTGGCGTGATCATACGGGATGCCGGCCCTATGAATGCGGGAGCTACCATCATTGCCTTTGTCAAAGATCCGGATGGCTATGAAATAGAGCTTATTGGAGTAAAGAAATAGCCAAAAACCCGTTCTTTTTCAAACCAGATTACTTATAGATAATAGGGATATCTCTTATAGAGTAAAAGTCCGAAATAGCCTATGCTTCACTGAGCAAAACGTTCAAAGATGGGGGTGGGACGATTAAGCAAAGGAAGTGAACATGTCTAAAGTTATCTGTTTTTTTGAAAAGACCTGTCATCCCTGTGTTGTTGTTGGAGTGGCAATGCTGGCGGTTATAGTGCTACTCTGGATGTTATATTTACTGAGTAGCTCGGGTCTTTAAACCAAGTAAAAAACCAGGCTCCAGCCTGGTTTTTTGACCATGGAAGGTCTTATGCTACGGAGCACAGGGATGTGCGGGAGTAGCGCTTGACCATGGAAGGTCTTATGCTACGGAGCAATATTGGGTTGGGTTATTTAAAAAACGGCATATTGTCAAACATTTTATTATTACTTTTTCTTTTTGGTGGCGGACGCGTGCCATTGGTCTGCTTAGGAGCAGCAGGTTTGCGGCTTTTCAGCTCCTTGACTCCTAAAATAATACCCGTATAGCGACACAGGTAATCAGCTGACTTTTCACCTTTCGGCATTCTCAGAATCTGAGCTTCAAAATCACAAACCCTGGGAACCATAGTGGGTTTGACCAGAATAATGTCCCCTTCATTACAATGCTTGGGTTTGCCCTGATTGGAAATACAAAAATAATCTTCATCAAATTCGGCGCTGGATAGCCCTGATAACATCATAGTTAAAAACCCGGTAATTATAGCGCTTGCAATTTTCATTTCATTCTCCTGGTGAATGTCATCTTAGATAGTGGTAGTTATAGCAGTTTTTTAATGCATTCCAAATAGGTAGTTTCATCCGGCTGCTGATTATTCCTCTGGGCAATCCAGAGCATCTCACCCAGACACTCCATTATTAGATGCTCTGCTTCATGAGCATCACCGGTTTTCTGGCACAAAGACTGATATAGAGAAGTAATTTCAGGGGGGCGTTGTGTACCTATCTGTTCCTGAATGGAAATGTGCATACCTAAATGCAGAAAAGGGTTGCTCTGTCCCATTTCCGGGGTAAATTCCTGATCCTGATTGAGTTCCATATCATTGAAGAAATCATGATATTCCGGGTGCTGGTTGATCAATGTGGCAATGACTGATTCCATGGGTTCCATGGGGCGTTTTTTTTTAAACTTGTCCCAGCTCTGAAAATAGAATTTACGAAGCTGGCTTCTGTCCTGACCAAAGATCATCTCTGCTCCCGTCTGTTCGGTTATTATTTAAAGCTGATATTATATCAAAAACAGCTATTTTTGTCTTTTTGTACTAAAGTGTAAGATTGATTGGTAGTACAGGCAAAATAGTCTAAAATTTCTGACCCGGCAGGACGGATAAAAATTAGAGGGATTATATGAAAGCACCTAAAATGTTAAAAATTGTCAAAAGATTTTTATCTGCTGACGAAAAAAAGCAATATGAGCATACCAAATGTTTCCGAGATGTTCTAAAGAGACTTAAGAAAAAGGAAATTTCTCTGAAGAAAAAACTTGAAGACGAAAAGAGCGATAAAGAACGTAAACAGATAAAAAAAGAATTGGCTATTATTTATGTTCAGCGCAGAAAGGGTATTGAAGCAATGAAAAAATTAAAAAAATGGTAGCTGATAAAATTATAATAAGATGTCACATTCTAAAAAATCAGGTTTCTAATAGCTTTAGGTATCTAACAACTTAGGTATCTAACAACTT
>CBDTVA010000249.1:0-4852 GCA_965363935.1 uncultured Gammaproteobacteria bacterium
AATGCTCTACGCAAACTTCCAACTGTTGGTATGCCTTCTCAAACGCTGATTCCTTTATGTCATCCGCTAGTTGTTCATTTTGTTGCCATCGTTGTTCACCGACCAAAATATATTTCATGCTAACAGCAGTGCCTTCATACAGAATTGAACCAAGAGGCGATTCAACTTTCTTTGCATTGGCAAACATTTGTTCCGTTAATGCCAGAATAACAACTGGATTTATTTCCCAATTCCGGGCAATTTTTAGCGAAAGTTGTTTTGATAATGTTAAAAGTTCCTTTTTAAATTGTACAGAACGTGGAACTGTTTTGAATTCTTTTATTTCATTCATTTTTTTAACGACTATTGCCATGCCGATATTACACAGCAGACCGGCCAAATAAGCATCAAAAGGCTCCTGTTTGTATTTTTGCGCGAGAATACGGCAGGCTGTCGCTGAATTAATCGAATGATCCCATATTTTTGCACCCGAGTGTTTAAGAAAATATCCTCCTTCAAACAGCATAATGGGTTTTAATGCCACTTTCATAATCACTTCACGTACTTCCTGCAGACCCAGCTGGGATAATATGACGTCCAATTTTTCGTCTTTTATCTGTAAGTTATAAAAAGGGCTATTGGCTATTTTAATAAAGCCAACCAAAACTACCGGGTCTGACGCAATTAAGTCTGCCACCTGTTTCCAGTCAAAATCATTGGTTCTCAGGAGATGCATTAATTTGGGAACAATGCCTGGCAGCCGAGGCGTTTCTTCAGCAAGGGATTGCTCTGATTTGATGATTTTTTCAAGCGATTCAATGACATCAATTTCAAATGAATTTAATTCCAATTCCAGAAGAGAATTCACACCAATAAAATACTGATAATATTTATCCTCTAGTTGAAAAAATAAATCTTCATTATTTTCTATCCATAATGGCGTTTTTGCTGTTTTACTACGACTAATAGCTGCAAGTTCAGCGGTAGATTTAGCAGAAACGGGCACTGATTTATTATTGGCAAGAAAAAAAGATTTTAATCTGTTGATTATTCCCATAGGTTTGCATCATTCCCATAAGTAATTTTAATATAAACAGTATAGACGACTTTTGGAAAATACTAACTGCTGAAAGGCCAAATGGAATTGGGAAAAAGAGACTGTTGCTCTCCAGCAGAATAATTTTATTTATTGGCAGCATAAAATCTGCTTTTATTCAATTTTTGCGCATTGGTTCATTATTTGCCACAAAACCAGGCAGTGAGAACAGGCTTAAATAGAGAACACAAGACCAAGCAGGGCAACTGCTTCGGTAATTTCAACGGTGGCACCCAGTGTGTCACCGGTCATGCCGCCAATACGCTTTATCATCATTGCTCGTAACACAATAACGGTTATTGCAACCAGTAGTAAGGAGAAGAAACTACCCAGAATCAGATAGCTGATTGCACTGATAATTAATACAGACCACAAGAGCTTTTCATTTGGCAGGTACTCAAAAAAAGCTGAACCGAGACCAGAATCACGGACATAAAGCGTAGTCATAAACAGAATTAATATCAAACTGCGTGACAACATGGGAACCGCAATCAAAAAGGCAGCATTATCTGTTTTTAGCAAATAACTCAGAGCTGTCCATTTTAGCAGCAGAAGCAGCACGATAACTGCAACAGCAATCGGCCCGCAATACGGATCTTTCATGATCTCCAAGGTCCGCTCACGATTATTCAGACCGCCTATCCAGGCATCGGCACTGTCTGCCAGACCATCCAGATGCAGTCCTCCTGTGATTAGCACCCAGACGGTTAGCAGGATGGCCGCCAGCACATTATTGGAAAAATCGCTGGACATAAATACAATCATCTGACTGATGAGAAAAAAAATCACTCCCAATAATGCACCCACCAGGGGGTAATAAACAATGGACTGAGCAATTTCCTGCTGCCTGACATCGCCTTTTAAGGGTAAGGGTATTCGGGTTAAAAAATGCACAGCAATATAAAAAAGTCGTAGTTTCTTATTCATCAAATTTAAAACCTATAGATTGAGCGCATTAATCAGGCCATTGAGATGCAATTGTAGCTGATGCATTTTAGTACCTTGAATCAAAGTATCATAACCTCAACCACCGGCACCCACCATTCAGCCACTTTATTGCTCTGGTCATAAGTATTTTCCGGATCAGTATTGCGCAGGATCATTGCAATTATCGTTGCCTGATAATTAGAGTGCAGAAGGGCTGCATAGTTTTCCTGTCCCTGCTGTGAAAGTTTAGCAATTGTAATATGCTCATACTGCATTACAATTCTGCCTTCCTGATCAGTAGCAAAGCGAATAGAATCTCCCGGGTGAAGATTTTCCAGTGTTTTATTGATGGGCTGCTGAGCATTTTTTTTCGCTGCATAACTTAAATAAATCTGCCTCAGGCCGGTTATGCTAAAGCGGCGCAGTTGTGCAACCCTGTTTTCAGCATTACTCCAGCAGGTGCTGCAATAGTCATTACTAAGCAATGCGATATGAGGATTTTTAACACCGCTTTGCTGCATTAAAATCAGTTGCTCAATAGCTCGAGTCATTGCTACATAATACAGGCGACGTTCTTCTTCAATGTAAGCCCTGTCTTGTGAGTTAAAATTCCAGCCGCCATCCAGTATGATCACATGCTTAAACTCTTCTCCTTTTACGCCATGAACAGTGCTAAGTAAAACGCCACTGCCATAGCGTGTTTGTCGTTTCTGCTCAAAAAAATAATCGTTTAACTGTTTAACAAAATGGTCAGTGATTAATGCTTCATCGCCAAACTGCACCTGCCAATCAAAAATTATCTGTTCTATAAGCCGATACCAATGGTTTTTCTTTGCCGGCAACCATTCCAGCATTTGCCTGGTCGATAGCATCGCCTGCTGGTCTGTACTAAGCCAGTTCTTGAATTGGATAAACTCTCTTACTGAATGCAGTGGGAAAGAATCTTCTCTGGACACCGAATAGCGATAAGGGATATTAGCCTGGTGCAGCACCGAACGAACCCTTAACAGTTCATGTTTTTCAATGCCATTACGTGCCAATACAGCAATATCCGCAATATCCACTTCAGGATCTAAGGCTTTTATGGCTAATATTTGTACAAGAACTTCATTAGCCTGCTGATCGGCATCTCTACATTGCACAATCTTGACCCTGCCCTGATGTATAGAATCCCGAGTCTGCCATTTCCCTCCTGGCAGCTCCATCAGTCTTGCATCATTGATTTTAATTGCGTGATGTAACTTCATTCTGTCCTGATTATGGGCGATCAATGAATTAGCCGCAGCAATAATATTTCTGGTCGAACGATAGTTTTGCGTCAGATAATGAATTTTTGCCTGATAATCCTGTTTGAACTGGTGAATGTATTTTACATTGGCATTGCGAAACTGATAGATAGACTGGTCATCGTCACCCACCGCCATCAAGCTGAGTTTTTCATCTTCTTCAAGAGACTGACCTGCCAATGCAGCTATCATTTCATATTGCAATTGATCAATATCCTGGTATTCATCCACCAGAATATGTTCCAGCCCGTCAAGTAAAGCAATACGCTGGTGAAATGTATCCAGACCCAGCTCATGGGTGTTGCCTTTTAATAAATTTATGGCCTCTTCGAGCAGGCAGTCAAATCCTGACTTTCCCATCTGAGCTTCCATTTGTTCCGGATCAGGAGTCTGGCCAAGCAATCTCAATGCTAAACCATGAAAGGTGTATACCCGGATAAATCGCGCATCCCGCCCCAATAGTTCAATTAGGCGTTTATGCAGTGAAACAGCAGAGTTATGATTAAAACTCAGTACCAGAATTTTACTTTCAGGCACCTGCTCAACCCGCAGCAGATAGGCAACACGATGAATAATAACTTTTGACTTGCCAGCTCCCGGTCCCGCCAATACCAGTTGATTCTGATCGCTCCTGGCATGCACAATAGCCTGTTGATAATGATTGTGTAGAGCAATAACAATGCGGTTCCAGGATTCCTGACTGGTGGCCCGCTGCAGAATGGATTTACGATTTTTAAAATAGGTACCAATAAAGGGACCATTGAGCATTTCGAAGTAATCCTTAACCAGATGAATGGCTACTTTAATCTGTTCCAGACCCAGTCGGGCATATTCAGACATAACGTGCACCTGTACCACCTTTTGATGGTAATGATCATCCAGAGGACGGTAATGCTTCCTGGAATAACGGGCAGTGTTCTTTTGTGCTACAATCAATTCCATTGCCTGCTTAAATACCGCCATTCCATTTTGTAATTCAATGGCTTTGTGACTGTCCAGAAATAATAACGCCCGTTCAATACCTTTGAGCAAAAACTCATATTGTTGAATTTTGGATCTGTCGACTAATTGTGTTTGTATGAGTAAATCATTTTGCAGTGTCTCAATAGCCTCCTCAAGAGAAAACTCGATCATGACCTTTTTTTGTATTGCTTGTTGTTCGGAAGACAATTTTGAATACAGAAAATCGATGACTTTTGCGGTTATTTCCTGGCGTTGGCTGGCAATTTTTTTGATCAATATCCAGGAACGATTAAGTTGTACTGCATAATATTCCCTGGCACTTATAGTCAGATTGATTGAACCGCTATTACCCGACAGTTTACCGTCTTCACTCCAGTTTTTAAGCAGATGACGAATAATCCGTGGTGATGAATTTATTAATTCATAGTCATTCTTGAGTTTTGAGTTAAGTGCCCGAATATCCACCTGATGTACAATGCCGGGATCATCATCCGGTTCTAGCTCTGGAAGAATTTCCAGGAGTTTATTTTCAATTTCATTGATTGCATGAAACACTAAGCGACAGTTATCACGGCCTTTAGGACACAGCCAGGCAGTCATA
>CBDTVA010000250.1:0-4822 GCA_965363935.1 uncultured Gammaproteobacteria bacterium
TGTCTGCTGTGCGCTATTCACATCACCATAGGCCTCAAATTCATTCATTTTCTGGTGCTCATTATCATGGCAGTAAATACACAGGTTTTCCCAGTTGCTGCCATCCGGCGGATTGTTATTATGGTTATGATCAATATGATGCACGGTAAGCAAATGCAGGTTTTCTCTGGTAAAGGTCTTGCCGCAACGTCCGCACACCCAGGGATGCAGTTTCAATGATTGTTCCCGATAGCCTTGTTCACGCTCTTTCACATCCGAATGGACTTTTGTTACTATCGTATCCAACTTGCCTGAATCAAGTTTTTTCTTTTTTTCTTTACGTCTGCCGACCATTTTTTGCTAACCTGTGTTTTTTTTCTGGAGTCTTCTATAATACTCATCAATGGCAACAATGCAATGTATTGCACCAGTATGCTCGCACCTTCATATTGATCTATTAAACAGGAATTGACCATGACCAAATCAGAACCGGTTTCCATTTCACCCAAAGTGGCATTTAAAATGCTTAAGGAACACTCCAACGCGCTGTTGATTGATGTACGCTCGTCTATGGAATTTCTGTTTGTGGGTCATCCAAAAGGGGCCGTACATATTGCCTGGATTGATGAGCCTGACTGGGATATTAACCCGGATTTTGCTCTTGATATCCGTAAACTGGTACTGGGCGGTGTTTGTGGCGAAGAGGAAGAACAGCACCCGGCCATTATTCTGATTTGCCGCAGTGGCAAACGCTCATGGGAAGCAGGTCACCTGCTGCTCAATTCAGGCTTTGACCATGTCTTTAATATAGACGAAGGCTTTGAAGGCGAACTGGATGAAAACCATCAGCGCAGCACAGTCGGCGGCTGGCGATATCACAGTTTACCATGGGAACAATGCTGATGAAAGTGATTTTATTGCTGGTCATCAGTGGTATTTCAACGGGCTCTGACCGCGAATTCAGCCATCAAATGGAAAAGCAATACAGCGATTTGCAGGAATGCGTACAGACCAGTATTTTGATGCGTAAGGTATTGCGAGCCGAAGATAATTTGCAGGCCCGGCAAACCGATGTCTATGCACATTGCGAAGTCAGCAGGGAAGGCTTAAGCAACAGTGAATATGCCGCTGCCAATAACAAAATTCGCCGTCTGGAAAAGTTTTATACCAGCGGCAAATGGTAAATCGCTATTATGTTGGCTCGGGGCTGATGGCTTATAGCGCAATTTTATCAAAATAGCGGCCACGATAGAGCAGGCGCGGATTTTGCGGGTCATCTTTAAAGGTTGTTCGGGTATGTAAAACATTGTTACAGATCAACCCCTGACCAGCCTGTAACTTGCCCTGAAACCGGTATTTTGAATCATTATTGAGAATATCACGCAAGGTCTGCTGCGCTGCCTGTGTCAGCTGATCATTTTTCCAGATCACATTGCGGGCCCTGGCCGTATAGCGCATATGCAGACGTCCCTCGTCGGTGATCATAAACACAGGGCCGCTGCGATCCGGCCGGACCAGCTTGCCATCCAGCACATTTTTGGGAATGGTCATGGCATCAGGAGCCATCAATGCTCTGATATAGTCCGGATTTTCATCTCTGAGCAGCATATAGGCGATATCATTATCCCACAGCTGATTTTCTCCGCCATCCGCTGCCGGACGGACACAATGTAAAACCATACTGTAAATCTGCTCTGACAGACGATTGTAATAACCATCCGTATGCCAATTTATGCCTTTTTCGCTATAGGGAATATAAAGGCTATGCAAACCTTCATCTGCCACCTGAATCGAGGTAAAACCATCATTATCAGCACATTCATTCCGGTCCAGAGATTGGATCCCTAACTGAAGACCTAATTGTTCCGGAATGGATTTATCTTCCTGAGCGGCACCGGAAAGCTCATAAATGACCATATTGGTTTTTATCAGAAGTGCCTTTAACTGTTGCAACTCAAGCGCAGTCAGTGCTTTAGGATCAGCCAATGAGACAATCAGTTGCGCCATTGATTTTGGGTAATCTAGTAATTTTGCTTTTTTCCATTGCGCATAAGCGGTCTCATTTTGTAAATGAAACGGGCTATCAGATGCTTGCAAAAAAAGGTTCTGCCGGGACTGCTGCATGGGTTTGTTCCATATATTGTAAAATCAATATTTACTAATATAACAGATACATTTGGCTTTTTGCACCGTTTTCAATATCATTGTTGATAAAATAATAACAAAATTCAACACCATAATCCTGGAAACCGCAGTTTCCAGGGTAAAGCCTGCATCATAGAGGAAATACCATGTTTTCGTTTTCTAAGGATACCCTGCCGACTGAGGATACAGCCCTGCCAGGACGTGATGAAGCCATGCCTGTTAAAAGTAGTCACTTTGTTAACCGGCATCCGATTCAGCCTCCTTTTCCAGAACAGTTACAGCAGGCGATTTTTGGCCTGGGCTGTTTCTGGGGTGCTGAAAAAGTCTTTTGGCAAACACCAGGGGTTTATACTACAGCAGTGGGCTATTCCGGTGGTTTCAGCAAAAACCCTACTTATCAGGAAGTTTGCAGTGGTCAGACGGCTCACAATGAAGTCGTTCTGGTGGTATTTGACCCGCAGATCATCAGCTATCAATCGCTGCTGCAACTTTTTTGGCAGAGCCATAATCCCACTCAGGGCATGCGTCAGAGTAATGATCGGGGAACTCAATACCGCTCGGGAATTTACACCTTTTCAGAACAGCAAAAAGAACAAGCGCTGCAAAGCAGGGCTCATTATCAGCAACAACTCAATAAAAATGATTATGGAGACATTACCACCGAGATTGTTGAGGCCGCCCCGTTCTATTACGCTGAAGACTACCACCAGCAATACCTGGCAAAAAATCCTGCCGGTTATTGTGGTCTGGGTGGCCTCAGCATCCCATACTAATCAATCCTCGGCAGGGCCCTGGCACATCATATAGGCGAAAACCCAGGTGGCAATAAAAGGCAGAATCGCCAGATACAGGTTTAGTTCAATGGAACAGAACAGGGAGCGCGCCACGCAATTATAGGCATTGCTGGCTCCTGACATCCAGGCAAAGGCTGGCAGAGGTATGCCCGCATGCTCACCATAGAGCAACAAGCCTGGCGCCAGCAAAACAGCCAGCAAGGTACTGCGCCATAAGCATGACACCTGGCGTTTAATCAACCATTTTCTAAGCCACCAGACGAGCAGTAAATACACGGCCATAAAGGTCAGCAGCAGCGCAATAAATAGGATTTCACTTTGCAAAATATTTTTTACCTGCCATCAATTATGCGGTCAATGCCGCCAAAAACATACTCTTGAGTCCCCTGGATACAGCTCCACTTCAACCATCTGTGTATCATGTCCGATAATTACATAATCTACTTCGTGGCAACGAATTATACTGTCCTTTGGTTTACAGCTTAAAATCTTGATCGGTACCTGCTTATAATAGCAGATTTGCTATATTAAGCAGCATACTATAACCTTGAATTTTGTTATTTATGTCTATAGAAAGGAAAAAAAGTGAAATCAGTATTGATACTTTTTATGCTGGTATGTCTTGTCTCTACAGCTTTTTCAGGTCAGGTAGAGGTGGTTGATGCTAATGTCAAATCACAGGGTAATGATCAATATCGATTTGATGTGACCTTGCAACACAAGGACACTGGATGGGAGCATTATGCTGACCGGTGGGAAATATTAGATACTGACGGCAATGTCCTGGCAACAAGAGTGTTGCACCACCCCCATACCAACGAGCAGCCTTTCACACGTTCATTAACTGCTACGCTGCCTGACACTGTGGAAAAAGTAGTTATCAGAGGACATGACAAAATACATAATTATGGTGAAAAAGAAAAGGCCGTATCACTACCCAGATAAAGCCACTCTTTAGCATCTATTTTTTACCCATGATTAAAGGCTAATGCAGCAACAGCTTTAATCTGGATTGTCGGATTTCCTGGACAATAAGTTATCAATAGACAAGGGACTTGGGCCATAGAGAACATAGACCAGTATCATGGCGCCCCAAAGAATGTGATCCAGCATACCCACAATATTATAGAAATCTGTATAGGCATAAGCATAAGCCGCCACGGCATTAAGAATAAACAGGCCAATAGCTGCAGGACGTGTCATTAAGCCAAGCAGAAGCAATACCGGTAAAATCAATTCACCGCCAGTGCCCAAAATGGCTGCTATCTTGGGTGATAACAATGGTACTGAGTATTCATAGGCAAACAGATCTAATGTGGATTGCCAGGATTGGATCTTGGTGAGTCCGGACTGAAAAAAAACTTTCAGCAGATACAGACGTACCATGAGATCAAAACCATGAATCATAATGTCACTTCGTGCAAAGAGAAACTTTTTTATCATTTTTCAATACGCCTGGCTGTAAACCCTCAAGCAATATAAATTGTTCACATAATTTCTGGCAATATAATATGCCTGAAAATTGGTGAGTAGCTTTTTATTGGGCTCAGGGCTGATTAAAGTTGCTGAGAAAGCGTTAAAGACCGGCTAAAAAACCAGGTATATCAGGACGTATCCTGACACCTGATTCTGTGGTTTATTTTGTGCCCTGGTTGCCCGCTATTTTGGCGCAAGTGCCTTCTGGTACATACACCCACTCGTCAGGGTCAGCATCAGTCTTAGCCATACCTGCACAGGCATGCTTGCTGGTACCACAGTCATTCATACCGGCTTTGGCAATACCCTGGCACTTTTCGAAGCCCGGCTTACCGGCATGAGCTGTAGAGCCCATAACGGCAAAGGCCAAAGCGAATAAACCAACCAGTGCTGTTTTCTTAGAGTTTTCCATTTTAGATTCCTTTTTT
>CBDTVA010000251.1:0-4806 GCA_965363935.1 uncultured Gammaproteobacteria bacterium
ACGCCCAGTTTTTGATCGGCTTTAATTCTCATTTTGCCGAGAGCCTCCAGGCAACTATCGTATCAGTCTTCAGGTACTGGAAGGAGAGCCAGGTTATATTTCTTTATACACTTTTGATTTTGGCAGTGTGGAAAAATATCAATTTTTTAAAACCAGTATTATTGATGAACCTTATTAGATGAAACTTTATCAATGAAGATTGCTAAACACACTATTTATTTTGCCTTAAGAGCGATACTTGCTATGTGCATTCTTACTAGCGCATTGGCCATGGCTGATGAGTCAGTGCGTATACGCTGTAAAAACAGCCATTACTATAGCCCGACAGCTGAGGAACTTGATAAAGCAGAATCGCTTTTCCATAATTTCTTATCTTTCCGGCAAAATAAAGCAGACGCTGAACAATTCAAAATGCTTGATTTATCACTTAGTTTTGAGTCTTTGCAACAGCTCAACTATAGCATGCTCACGGAATTTCAGGCTAACTGTCATGGCAGGGGAAGCTATGTTGTTAAGCATAAAAATAACCATAAAAGTAACAATAAAGTAATGATTCAAAGCCCACATATCTTTTATGATACCTATACCGGTGAAATTGCTGAACAAATATTTGCCACAGGACATATTTATGCTGCTGCCTGGAATTCAGTATCCAGAAAAGCAAGATCGATTGGCAACTATGGCAACTATGGCAACGCCGATTTATCACGTAGCACAGACAGCTATCTCATGCGTTTTAGCCTTGCTTTTGCTAAAAGTGAGAATAAGGCCAGGATAGTTCAGTTACATGGCTTTTCACAAAAAAAAAGAAAAACAGCCCCCGGAAGACGTGCTGATGTGATCATCAGTAATGGCACAAAAAAGAGTTCGGATGACAGCAGAAAATTACAACAATGTTTGAAAAAACAATTTGTCGAGCAATATGTTTTCCTCTTTCCCTATGATGTCAGAGAGCTGGGTGCAACCGGCAATAGCATTGGCAAACAACTCAGGATAATCGGTTTTAACGGTTTTATACATGTGGAAATGAGTTATGCTTTCAGAAAAGAGCTAAAAAACAATCCTTTGAAACTTGAAAAATTTGCACAATGTTTGTCCGAAATATAAGTTATGTTTAAATTCAAATCCTATAAACATTTATCTGTATGGTTTTTGCATTGCTTATTAGTCACCTCTGTTTTGGGTTTAGGTGCAACTGCGATGGCTTTTATCGATCCAATACAGGAAATTATCTCCGAGGATTATCCCGCTGCCCTGAGGTGGGAAAACATAGAAGGGAGCCCTGTCAGGCTATCAGGTGAACCAATCCGTTATGATTTTTCCAAACAACTCCATGTCGTTCGATTAAAGCAACATCAACAGATAAGCATTCATTTAAATCAGGCAGAAACGCTTAGGATAATGTCGCTTAATGGGCCGGTATCTAAAGATTTATTAAGCGTTGAGGCATCAAATGGTAGTTCACTTTATTCCTCTGTCATCCCTTTAAAAGATCAGCAACAAAAAAATCTGCTCATTGAAGCCAATAATGCCTATAGTCGCATTATTAAAATAACCAGTATGACTGGAAATGATCTTATCCTGTCATTGTTTGTCTCCAGACAGGATTATATCAAGCGCTTGTCTCCCTATCGAGACTTACTGCAACTGCCGCTTGAGTCAATAAAATTGCTTGATGTTTATAAACGTGAGGCAACAGAATACTGGTTTCTGGATAAACTACAACCACTTTCCCTGCAGGTAACCGGGCCGAAGAGAATCGCTTTAAAATTGAGATTAAAATATCACCGGGATTTTCACTATGGCAGACAAAAATTTCAGCTGGATTACTCATTGGATAACGAGACTGCTAAAAAGATATATCTGGCTGCCCGGCAGGATGCTTTGAAATACTATACGGTAGATAATAAAAATGTTTCTGTTGCGCATGAAGAAACTGTCTATATAGATGTTCCTGAGGGTGATCATACACTTCGGGTCAATAGTTTTGAGACTGTTTATATCCGTCTCCTCGGGCTTGATGAACCTGATTATCTTTTCCCTAATTTAAATGCAACGCAGACTTCAGTGCTTCAGGCCAAGGCGTATTTTGCTGAAAATGGTGTCGATAATGACGAAATATTCACGTTATTGCTTAATGAGCAGTTTGACAATAAACTTTATAACACGCAGTGGATATCTGAGTTTATTGCCATTAATAATGAAGTTCGGGATAGTGCTCTGGATGCAATACGGTTACTGGAAAACAGTACCAGGAACAGCAGGGGATTAAAGGGTGCCAACAACTTTGCTGAACAGTTTCGTAGTCAACATACCTTTTATCGGAATCTCTTGCCTTATAATAATAGCTCGGGTCAGGATAATTCAATCCGCCGTTTTATTTTATATCCCTTGAGACAATGGAATAAAACTCCAGACCCACATTATATGGTTAAGCCTCATTATTCAACCTTGTGTGAATCATTGAAGCGGGGATATTTTTTTACTCTACCCGATAATTCCCGGCAGGCCTTGACCTATACCCTGGGAGAAAGAGTCCATGCGACCAGATTAAGGGTGATAGTCGATAAACACAGTCTGGCTGGTCAGGAAACGTTTTATCTCCAGTACGATGAAAACAAACCCGTCAGATACCGCGTTTCACCCGAATCAGAACTGCCCATCTCCTATTTTGATGCCTCAACATCAGAGGCATGTGTGAGTCGCTCATATCACGCAAAAAATGTGCAGCAATACTATCCCATTGATATGGGTTTTGGCTTGACGAATGCAGCCTTTCTGGAGGTCACATTGCCTGTCGGGGTAAAAACAATAAAAGTCTGGAAAACGCTGCCTTCTTCGAATAGTTCAGGTTCATTATTAAAAGTGGCGCTTCAATATCAGGCTGCAAAAGCTTATGAAATACCGCAGCAAGATTATATTAATCTAATAGATCAACTAAACGACAGCTTAAGGAGTGATTTCCTGCTTCCTGTGATCGACAGCAGGGAAATCAAAAGCACGCGATTATCCAAACAATTATCGCAACAACAGCTATACAGGCTTACCCAGGGGTGGCAAGCTCTGAAGATGTTTTTGTTGTCAAGAAAACAACTATTTTCAGCAGGCTATATTAAGCCTGAAATAAAAACAAATAGAGCATACTCTGATAATAAAACAATCAACAGCATATACAGGCAAATACAGGTTAAACGGGAACAACAACAGTGGCTGGAAATCATTGAGCTGTTTTCCTCGCTACGTGTTAATGCGCAACACCGGCTGTATGTGAAACTGCATAAACAGTTTTACTATGCATTGCAGCAGACCGGGGAGAATAACCTGCGAGAAAGATTACTCAGGGGAGCCTTGCTCTACGATGACAATGAAGAATTAAAGCATAGTGTTTTTGAGTTGTTAAAAACCTACTATCAGAGCCATAATTTTGATGCTAAATTAACACAACTCCTGGTTAACCGGGCTTTTTCTGTCCAGACCGATGCAGTATTTAAGCAGCTTGTGCTTCACCTTGTTAGCCAGGGGCACAATGAATTTGCTTTGCTATTGGGTTTAACTCTAAAACAGGATGACTATCTGAATGAAAAACTTTTACAAGCATCATTGAATGAAAAAAAATGGCTGTATTACGACTATCTTCTGGACAGAATAAGCCCCCCTTCAAAACAGATAATATGGAAAGCTTTAAAGGCTCTTAGCTTAGGAGATAAACAGTCTGTCAACGTATATTTAAGTCAACTGGATGACAAAAAACATCATCATGCGGAACTCATCAAGCAGGTTTTATCGCTACATGAAACGTCAGTCAATTCCAATCCAGAGCTATTTGTAAAAAAATGGTCTCAGTGGTCACACTGGAAGCTGGATAATAGTGATGCAAGCAGTTGGCAGGGCAATACCGATATTATTAGTCATAGTGAAGGTGCCGTATCGTTATATAACCAGGAAAGAAATTTACTAAAAAACTATTTTCGTTCCAGCCGGAATCATCCGGTGAAATTGACTGTTATCGGACCGGCACGATTACGTTTTGGGATACGGTTGTTGTACAAAGATCTTGATGAGGCGCATAAAAAAACGATGCTGATCCTTAAAGACAATAATAGAAAAATGATTTCATCCCCAATCAATAGTGTGCCTTCCCAGGGCTTAATGATCAATGAACTGGAAAATTCTGTGGTGGGTTCCATACAATATTTTGAATATGCCGTCGGCGATGGAGAACATCATATTGAATATTATGCCGATGACTATCCGCTGATCACCAGCGTTTCAACACTGCAGCCATCCATACGGGTGCTTTCTCTGCCGGATATATTAACACCTGCTCTTCTGGATTTTATAGTTTCCAGGCCAGGCAATAGCAAAACAACAATAGCTAAACAATCTTATCGACAATGTCTGAATGCCGGTTGCATGTTACTATTTGATAATAGTCAGCAGCAACGTATACCTCGTATTCAAGTCGTGAACAAAGTCCTGAAGAAAGCCCTGAAGAAAGCAACTTCGTTTACCAATGCAGCTTCTTTTGCAGAAGCTGCTCATGATGATTTTTATCCGCTCAAGACCCTTGATAGAAATTATTTCCAAATGCAATTTGAAAAATTGTGTTTGTTCGATGACGCCACAAAGAAATTACCTGTCATTATTGAACCGCTTGATAGCCTGTTAAAAAACACACTAGCGGTTAAAACACAATGCTATCAGGATGCACAAAAAAGTGAACCAATATGTGATGTCGAATTCGTTTGGTTTTGGGGGGCACAATGCAACCATCATAATGGGAAAATATCCAATGGAGAAATCAAA
>CBDTVA010000252.1:0-4784 GCA_965363935.1 uncultured Gammaproteobacteria bacterium
AGACTCGCGGTATTTCGCCACAGTACGCCTTGCCACCTTATAATTTTGTTCTGCCAGCATAGTGGAAATTTTGTTATCACTAAAAGGCTTACGGCTGTCTTCCAGAGCAATAAATTTTTTAATAATAGCTCGAATAGCGGTTGCTGAAGCTTCACCGCCACTGGTCGTATTCACATGACTGGAGAAAAAATATTTCAGCTCAAAAATCCCGCGCGGGGTATGCATGTACTTTTGCGTGGTTACCCTGGAGATTGTTGATTCATGCATTTCAACGACTTCAGCAACGTCAGCAAGCACCAGTGCCCGCATGTGTTCCTCGCCATATTCAAAAAAGTCTTTCTGGAAATCCAGAATGCAGCGGGAAACCTTCAATAATGTTTCATTCCGGCTTTGCAGGCTTTTAATGAACCAGCGGGCTTCCTGTAAATGATCTTTGATTGAATTCATATCGCTGTCTTTTTTAGCGCCTTTCACCAGCTTCAAATATTGCTCATTAATTTTGATAGCAGGTGATGAATCAGGGTTTAATTCACAGACCCATTCATCTTTTATCTTTTTTACATAGACATCCGGTGTAACATAGTGAGGTTTTTCATCCGATATCTGGCTACCGGGTCTTGGACTCAAACTTTTGATCAGGCTGATCACCTCAGCCAATTTATTTTCATCCAGCTTCATACGGCGCTTTAATGTCGCAAAATCACGATTGGCCAATAGTTTTAAATGTCTGGAAACCAGAATTTTGGCCTCGTTGAGCCACAGGGTATCGCTTTTTAGAGCTTTTAATTGCAGTAGTAGATTTTCCTGTAGATCACGCGCCCCAATACCGGCGGGATCATAGTTCTGGATCTGATGCAGTACAGCTTCAATTTCTTCCAGGTCAATCTCATATTCAGGGGGAAAAGATTCCAGTAAATCTTCCAGGGATTGGGTTAGATAGCCTGAATCGTCAATGGCATCAATAATGCTTTCGGCAATGAGTCTGTCCGTGTCACTAAACGGTGTCATCTCCATTTGCCAAAGCAAATGTTCTTTTAAACTGTCCTCAGTTTTGCCATTATTTTCAAACAGACTGCTGTCATCACCGCTCCAGGAATTGGCAACGCTTTGCACAGCCGTGACTCTTTGGGTGTAGTCGCCCAGTGTGTCATAAACATCTTCCCAGCTGGAATCTGTGGACAGTTCATCAGGAATTTTATTCTGGGTATTTTCAAAGTCAACACGTTCGGCGCTGGCTTCGTTGCTGAAATCTTCTTCTGTTGAGGAAATATTTACATCGTTGGCGTCATTAACAGCGTTGTCTAATTCCTGGCCTGTTTTTTCATTTTCAGCGTCAGAATCACTACTGCCAGTTGAATTGCTTTCATCAATTTCAAGCATAACGTTACTATCCAACGCTTCCTGTATCTCCTGCTGGAGATCCAGACTGGATAATTGCAACAGCTTTATCGCCTGCTGCAATTGCGGCGTCATTGTTAACTGCTGGCCTAAACGTAGTTGTAGGGATTGTTTCATAAACTAAATAATTATTGCCTGCCCTTGAATTTAGTCATACCGTTGAAAATAAGTGTTCTCCATATTTAGATAGTAGCGCAAATTACATGCCATTGCAGTTGATAATAGTCAAAAAAAACAATTATTTTAGAAAAAATTTTATTTATTATTAAATATCAATGGCTTGTATTTTATTGGAATGTTGAAAATTTGCAAAAAAGAGTCAGAAAATAGCTGCTTAAATGTGAAAATTTTCCCCAAGGTAAACTTCACGAACACGTTCATTGTTCAACAACTGTTCAGGACTACCTTTTGCAATCACACTACCACTGCTCATAATATAGGCACGTCTGCAAACACTCAGCGTTTCCCGGACATTATGATCGGTGATCAGGACACCGATGTTTCTTTCGGTAAGGTGAAAAATAATGGCTTGTATGTCGTTTACTGAGATAGGATCTACGCCGGCAAAGGGTTCATCCAGCAAAATAAAATCCGGTTCCATAGCGAGGGTTCGGGCAATTTCAACCCGGCGCCGTTCACCACCGGAAAGACTGATGCCGACTGACTTTCGTATATGAGTGATACTTAACTCATGGAGCAATTGTTCCAGGTGATCATTTCTATCGGTTCGGTTCAGATCCTTGCGTGTTTGCAGGATCGCCAAAATATTTTCTTCCACGGTCAGTTTCCTGAACACAGATGCTTCCTGAGGCAGATAGCCAATGCCCTGTCGGGCCCGTTTATGAATAGGCTGATGAGTAATATCCTGGCCGTGACAGGTTATTTTTCCACTATCGGCTTTTATTAAGCCGACAACCATATAAAAACTGGTTGTTTTTCCTGCACCATTCGGGCCTAATAATCCAACGACTTCACCTTTTTGTACGGCAAAGGAAACATCTTTGACTACCTGACGTGACTTGAATGTTTTGTTGAGCTTTTCAGCTCGCAGTTCTAATAGATGACTTGACATAATATATTCTAAAAAAGGATTACTTGCTGTTGCTTTTGGGCTGAATGGTAACCTTCACCCGGCTGCCACTGGTGACCGGTTTACCTGCCTTGTCTTTTTGACTGGTGGCTACAACGGTTTCATTTTTTGTGTCATAAATAATTTTATCACCACTGAAGGTATCGCCATCCTGATCCACATGGGCATTTTTGAGTAAATGAATTTTGTCTTTATTGAGAAAATAGATCATAGTTATGGCTCGGGCATGCAGATCCTGATTTTTTCCTTCAGGGCGCTGCTTGAATGTAGCCAGTTTCTTATGACCAACGGCCACAGCTTTTTCCAGTTCTTTATTTTTATCATTGTACAGGGTGAGCTTATCTGCTTTGATGACCATACTGCCCTGAATCAGGATGACATTGCCAGTATAGATGCTGATCCCTTTTAAATCATCAATATCGGCGCTATCTGCTTCCAGTTCAATGGGTTGATCCCTGTCAGATGACAGCGCCATAACGCCACCTGGAATAAAAAATACTGTACAGCAAAGCAGGAAACAAAACAATTTCGATTTTATTGTGAAAAAAGAGTCTAATTTCATTTTTGATGCTACTCCTCAATTAGGGTACTTTATTTGCGCCCCGGCCTTTTGGCTGGAAAATGTTTGCCTTTGACATTATCAAGTAATAAATAATGTTCCTGATCCAGGTATGCTTTCATACCAATACCCGTGATAATTGTTGTATCTGTGGTTATTTTCACTGCTTTATCTGTCTGCGCATACTCTTTGTTGGGCCAGATAGTCAATTCCGGTGTTTTCAGCTGGGAAAACTGATTAGCCAGTGATTTGTCACGCCTAATGACAGTATGACCTTTTAACAGGACGCGAGTTCCATCCTGGTTCACCCAGCCATGATCGGCTGTTATATTCACCGGTGAACCTTCATCACGAAAAAATGTCACTATGGGATTGATGATTTCCGAATCTTCTGCCTCCGGATAATGAAATAACTGATCGCCTACTATTTTACTTTTTGGAATACCGGTTTCGTCAAAATTTACGATGTTAGTTTGGTTAAAAAAGGTATCCGCAACTTTTTCGGGGATGCCTTGCTCAGGAAATTTTATATTAATCTGTTTATTAGTACTGGCACTAAAAACATACCAGGTAACTAATACTGAGATAACCGGAATGGTGATCAGCAGAGCTAAGAGTTTTTTGTCCATACCGGTGTCTGTAAAATATTATAAATAAACAGCAAACTGTTCTTCCAGGGTTCCCTGAGCTGTCATTAATAACTCGCAGACGTCCCTGACTGCACCATGTCCTCCAGTGTGTTGGGTGATCCAGTCAGCATGCTGTCTGACCCGTTCATGGGCATCTGCTACGGCAATGGATAAACCCGCTTTTTTCATGACCGGCATATCGACCAGATCGTCGCCTACATAGGCCACCTGCTCGGTACTTAAGTTCAGGTTCTGGCATAAATCTTCAAAGGCCTGAATCTTGTTAAGCTGCCCCTGAAAAACCAGGTCAATATTAAGGTTTTTCATGCGATGTTTGACAACCTCAGAAGTTCTTGCAGTAATAACCGCCAGAGGGATTCCAGAGCGTTGTAACATCTTAATACCCAGGCCGTCTCTGGAATGAAATGCTTTGTATTCCAGACCGTTGTCGCCAAAATAAAGTCCGCCATCCGTCATAACACCGTCTACATCGCAAATCAAAAGCTTTATGAGTCTGGCTTTGGCAAAAATTTCCTGCATCTATGCTAATTCCTTTGTCATTGCTGAGTGTCCATTCATAGTCAGGATGGCTAATTATGGATGAAAACTACATAAATTTCTGGGGCTATATACTTTGTTTGTAAAGGACTAACATATAGCCTATATAACACACTAATAAAATACCACCCTCAAGGCGATTTAATCTGCCTTTTCCCTTGAAGCCATAAGCAAAAATAAACAGCAATACAGAAAGCGCTATCATAACCGGATAATCCCGGCTCAGGACACCGGGTTCCAGTATAGCGCCGGTCATCACTCCAGGTATACCCAATACTCCGAGCAGATTAAACATATTGGAACCGATGATATTGCCAACGGCAATCTCATGTTCATTTTTAAGAGCGCTGGCAATAGACGCCGCCAGTTCTGGCAGGCTGGTGCCAATGGCAACAATAGTCAAACCAATAACCAGTTCACTTACCTGGTATATGTGTGCAATATTAACCGCTCCCCAGACCAGTAGACGGGAGCTGAGTATTAGCAGAAGCAGTCCGACTATAAGCCTGATAAAAACGAGTTGTACCAGGAGCTAAACCAAACTGAGAAA
>CBDTVA010000253.1:0-4773 GCA_965363935.1 uncultured Gammaproteobacteria bacterium
GAATAAAAGGGGAGGGGGTGAAATAATGGCAAGTTTAGCTTTACAATGCCCGGTATGTAGAAACAAATTCAGCGCCAAAAGAAAAAAGTGTAAGTGTGGCCTGGATTTGGATATGGCCAAGAGAGATAAAAAGGTCAAATATTATCTTATCAGGCCGGATACTGAAAACCCTAAGAAGCAGGTGTGGAGGGGTATCGGGTACTCTCTCTGTGGGTACTGTTGTTGCAAGCCATTATGTGTTTTTTGACCCCGACAATTTATTAAGACAAGTTGGATGGGTGGATTTTGATTCTGAAATTCTCGCCATTATTACGAGTACTGACAATCTTGCTGATAGCGACTACCTGGCAAACACGGGAATAAATTATGAAAACCCCACACTACGTGGACTTGAGTCAGGAGACCTGGTGTCCATTGATGCAGTAAATTCCACGATATTGAATGTTGATTGGAGAGCTGGAACACCTGGTGACTATGTGCGCGTTCTGACCGCGTTTTCCCCTGGAGCAGCCATCCCTATCCCTGAACCCGCTACCCTGGTATTAATGGGCCTTGGTCTGGTCGGTATCAGCTGCAGGCGCAAGAAGAAAGAAACATAATCTATTTTTCCACTTAAGCCTTATTTTAGTTTCCGCCCTGGTTTGATACGACGATTTTTCTTACCAGGGGTGTGTTGGTAGCTGATTTCACAGATACTGTTTATCTCTTTTTACTGCGTCCCGTGGGCGATATATCAGTTTAAACTCTACCCATTACTGAAAAGCTCTTGATAAACGGACCGGCCATACGAGGTTCTTTGATCATTGCCTTATAATCACCGTTTATAAATTTCAGTTTGCGGGTGGTGTAAGCTGCGCCCAGACCCATCATACCCATTTCTTTTTCCATCCAGCTTTTCCAGGTATGTTCATTGGCGCGTAGATCCCACGTGGTTTCTTCACCATTGTAGGCACCTGCAGAAGTCGCTTTGCCATTTTTAATAGTAATAATACCTCGTGGTTGTGCTTCTCCATCAAAACCATAGGCAATTGTGGAATTAAAGCCAATTTTTTCTAATTCTTCGGATAATGCTGTTTCATTATTCCATTCGGCCATGTATTTTTGCATCCACTCAGTTGAAAATAACTCCATCTTACTCTCCTTCGCTTACTAATTTTTGTGTGTTTGTGCCGTTTACACTATGTGTTAATTTTAATACGGCTTATAAATATTTTAGATTATGTGTTGAATAGGTAAATGATAAACTATTTTATATATAATTAAAATAGCAATTACTAATATTCTTATGTTGTCTAGGGAAATCCCTTATATTAAAAGTACTGCACAGTCGTTTGCATGACAGGATGAAATTGCTTGAAAATAAGGTAAACTACAGGCTTTGTCGAACTAGAGCTGATAGATAAATGATAGAGCAGTCACCTGTTGAGCGGGTAGAAAACCTTGATAAATCTGATTTTATGGAAAATTACAAGAGACTTGATAAACCCGTGGTGATTGAAAAACTGACACAGGAGTGGCCCGCGCAAAAACAATGGACTATTGATTACATCAAAGACGTTGCCGGTGACAAAATGGTCCCTCTGTACGATAGCAAACCTTCTACAGACCGAAAACACCAGCATGCACATGCAATCACAATGCCATTAAAAAATTATCTTGATATGCTGCAACAGGGTGAGAATGATCTGAGGTTGTTTTTTTATAATATTCTAGCCGAAGCCCCACAGTTAACAGAAGATTTTTCTTATCCGGAGATTGGTTTGCGTTTTTTTAAAAAACTCCCGGTATTATTTGCCGGCGGCAAGGGGGCGAAAGTGCAAATGCACTTTGATATTGATCTTGCGGATATATTTTTATGCCATTTCGGTGGTAAAAAACGTGTGTTACTTTTTTCGCCAGAACAAAGCAGGTATATGTATCGGGTGCCTTTTTCCTTTAGTAGTCTGTTTGATGTAGATTTTGATGCCCCGGATTATGAGAAATATCCGGCATTGCACTATCTGCAGGGAGAAGTAGCAGAATTGAATCATGGTGATATTCTTTATATTCCACCCGGTTATTGGCATTACATTGTTTATGAAGACATAGGTATCTCCATGTCACTCAGAGCTTTCCCGTCAAAACCGGTTAATTTATTAAAAATGATGCGCAATCTCGTTGTTACCCGGACTATTGAAGGATTAATGCGAAAAATTTTGGGTCAGTCCTGGAATGAACGTAATGAGCGCATGGCATTAGTCAATACTCATAGGGGGTTAGTACCTTAGAAATCATGTTCTACGCTTTTTCAGAACATGATTACGTAAAGGTACTTATCCTGCTCCTTCGGGCTAGTACCTTAGAAATCATGTTCTTCCGGACTAAGATTGAAAATACGGAAACAGGACTTAATGGCAAAAAACAAATCGGCTTTTGTGTGCAATGAGTGTGGTGCACAGCATATTAAATGGCAGGGACAATGCAGTGAATGCGGGAATTGGAACTGTCTGATAGAAACAGTGATACAAAATACTTCCAGACACAGCAAAAGTCCGCAATTTGACGGCTACAGCGGTCAAATATCCACCGTACAAACACTGGATCAAATTAACCTGGAAAAAATTCCGCGCATCAACTGCGGCTCCAATGAACTGGATCGGGTGCTGGGTGGCGGTATTGTACCCGGTTCGGCCATCTTAATTGGCGGGCATCCCGGGGCTGGCAAGAGTACCCTGCTTTTGCAGACTCTGTGTAATATGGCTGAACGAATGCCTGCACTTTATGTGACCGGCGAAGAATCCTTGCAACAGGTTGCTCTACGTGCAAAGCGGCTTGGCCTGCCCGATAAAAATTTGCAGCTCTTGTCTGAAACCAGCGTTGAAACTATTTGTAAGACTGCACATCAGTTAAAACCCAAAATTCTGGTAGTGGATTCCATTCAGGTGGTTCATGTGCAGGACATTCAGTCTGCTCCTGGCGGAGTCTCTCAGGTGCGGGAGAGCGCGGCCTATCTGACTCGCTTTGCTAAACAAACCAATATTGCGGTTTTTTTAATCGGCCATGTGACCAAAGACGGCACACTGGCCGGTCCCAAGGTACTGGAACACATGATAGATTGTTCTATCATGCTGGAAGGGAACAATGATAGTCGTTTCAGAACCCTGAGAGGACAAAAAAACCGCTTTGGCGCAGTCAATGAGCTTGGGGTGTTTGCCATGACGGATAAGGGCTTACTGGAAGTCAAAAATCCTTCTGCAATATTTTTATCGCGCAACGAAGAAATAAGCGCTGGTAGTGTGGTCATGGTGATCTGGGAAGGTACCCGGCCCTTGCTGGTTGAAATTCAGGCTCTGGTTGATGAAACACAGCTCAGTCATCCCAGGCGGGTTGCTGTGGGACTGGATCAAAATCGTATGGCTATGCTGCTGGCAGTGCTGCATCGTCATGCTGGCCTGCAGATTGGTGATCAGGATGTTTTTGCCAATGTGGTGGGCGGAGTCAAGGTCAATGAAACCAGTGCCGATCTGGCTTTGCTGCTAGCCATTGTCTCCAGTTTCAGGAACCGTGTTTTGTCTCCTGAACTGGTTGTATTTGGCGAAGTAGGCTTATCCGGTGAAATCAGACCGGTGCCCAGCGGTCAGGAACGTCTTTATGAGGCCGCCAAGCATGGTTTTAAAAAGGCTATTGTGCCTTTTTCCAATCGTCCTAAAAATAAACTTGATGGTATGGAAGTTATTGCAGTGAAAAATCTGTCTCAGGCTTTAGCGGCATTGGAGTAGAAAGGCTAATTAATATAGAACAGAAGTTTCAGGGAGCCTAGAGAAATATAACTATTGTTTTCCAGTCGAGTGCTCTTTTCACCGATATTGGTGTTATTGACTATGGGTGACTCATCACCTTTGAGGTAAGAGAGATAAAACCCATCTGTACGATTTGAAATCAGGGCAATATTTTCTTCTGCATCATCCGTAATATTCGCCATGCTCTGTTTGATTTGCGTGGTATTTCCCATTTTCCTGCCATTGAGGTATTGCACCCAGCCAGTGCCATTTTCTTTGACAGGAATCAGTTCAGGTTCCCGAATTTGACGGTTTTCATTGCGTTCATCAAAGGCAAAAATAAGCGTGTGTTTACCTACGTTGATATAGTCGCCGTCAGATAATTGTGCACTTGAATCAACTTTTTTGCTATTAACAAGAATATTGGACTCATTTTCCAGTTCTTCAAGAACATAGGCATTGCCAGCAAAAAAAATTTTTGCATGTCTGGGGCTTACAGCCAGACTGTCAATATGAATATTACACTCGGGGGCATTGCCAATAATAAAATCACTTCGCTGATTTAATGGGTGGATGCTTAAAATACGATCTTTGAATAAAAGACTCAATTGTGACACAGCAGAATTCCTCATAGCTGAAGAGCTCAGGAAGAATATCCAGGTTTCCGCTCTGGAGAGATTCAGCTTCCCTTACGATTCTCTGAGACCGGGGCAGCAGGAAATACTGAGCGATGTCACAAACTGCCTGGATAATAAGGGATATCTCATGATGCAGGCGCCTACCGGTACGGGGAAGACAGCTGCGGTTCTCACAGGTGCGATCCAGAAAACCTTTCCCGACAGACTCACACTTTTTTTTCTTACTGCTAAAAATACACACAAGACAATCGTCCATGAGACACTCAGGTTAATCATCGATAAAGGATTACCGCTAAGGGGGATCTTCATAACCGCCAGATCTGATATCTGTCACATGGGCAGGTCACGTTGTTTCCCTGACGACTGTCCCTACGCCA
>CBDTVA010000254.1:0-4768 GCA_965363935.1 uncultured Gammaproteobacteria bacterium
GATAGGAGCCATGGTGCCCGATGTCATGGGTATCGGATATGATACGGTCAGCCAGATACTGGCAGGTGATACAACACTTACGTTTTTGTTGCTGTTACTGCTTTTTAAACTGTTGGCAACGGTGGCCAGTGTCGGTCTTGGCATCCCTGGCGGGGTGATAGGCCCGGCATTGTTTCTGGGAGCCTGTCTGGGTGGATCGTTTGGAATACTGGTGCGTCTGTTGTTCCCGGAACTGCAGGCGGATACCGGATTTTACAGCCTGCTGGGTATGGGTGCAGTTATGGGAGCCAGCCTGCAGGCACCGCTGGCAGCTCTGACGGCGATGATGGAACTCACCCACAGTCCGCAAATCATTATGCCGGGCATGATAGCTATTGTGATTGCAAATTTGACAGCCAGTGAAATTTTTCGCAAGAAATCACTTTTTGTTTCCGTGCTGGAGGCTAATGATATGAGCGTGCATGCCAATCCGGTTACCCAGGCTTTACGTAGAATCGGAGTCGGCAGTGTAATGAATAAAGCGGTTGTGCAAACAGAACCGCTGCTTAAGCTGGAAAAAATTGACAGTCTGTTATTGCATAATCCGGAATGGTTACTTGTCATGGATAATGATAGCCAGTTTCATCGACTGATGCCGGCCATTGATCTGGTCCGGTTCATTGAGCAGCATAGAGAAGAACTGCATATAGATGAGACAGTTAACGAAGAAGAACCGATTGACTTGCTGGAAATACCGGCCAATCGTATTGAAGTCGCCTCTATTCACCTGCAGGCTACTCTGGAGGAAGCGCTCAACGAACTGGACAGTCACAATCTGGATGCACTCTATGTTGAGCGTATGATTGCGCCGGGCATTTTACACGTGTACGGTGTAATAACCCGGTCACAGATAGAATCAAGCTATCGGCTTTAATTAATTTTCAATAACTCGATATCAAAAACCAGGGTGGAATTCGGTTGAATGACACTGCCGACTTTGCGTTTGTCATAGGCCAGTTCAGAAGGGATAAAGAGTTGCCATTTATCTCCAACGTGCATTAATTGCAGTGCTTCAGTCCAGCCTGGAATCACGCCTTTAACCGGAAAACTGCTGGGTTTATTGCGTGAGTATGAACTGTCAAATTCTGTTCCATCTATAAGAGTGCCCCGATAATGAGTGGTCACCTTGTCGCTTAACTTGGGACTTGGGCCATCGCCGCTCTTAATAACCTTATATTGCAAGCCGCTTTCCAGGGTCTGAACACCCTCTTTATTTTTGTTTTCAGCCAGAAAGTCAGCACCCAGTTGTTTGTTCTTGCTCAATTGTTCCTGCTGAGTCTGTTGTTGCTGCTTGACTATCTGAGCTTTGAACTCGTTCAGAGCCTTTGTCATTTCAGCCTGAGTCAAGGCGGGTTTACTGCCGCTTAAACCATCTTTCATGCCCTGCATTAAACTGTCAGTGTCCAGATCAATGCCTTGCGTTTTAAGAGATTTGGCAAAATTAATGCCGACACTGTAGGAAGCCTTTTGCTGCAGCGATTGAGGCTCTGCCATAGCGGCACCGGGGACGGCGAAAAGGCAGGCCAGGCTTATGGCTATCAGACTATGATTTTTTTTAGGCTTATTTTTTTTAGACTTGGTGGTCAGTGCTTTGCTCATGTTTATCTGTCACTCCTATGATATTAAGTATGCTATTAAGAAAAAAATCATAGTCTAACATGAACAGGCAGGAAGGTAAGACCCTAAACTCCCATTATTTTTCAAACAGCTTCACAAATTGCTCATAACCCTGTTCAACCAGTTGTTCTTTGGGTACAAAGGTAAGAGAAGCAGAGTTAATACAATACCTCAAACCGGTTGGTTTCGGGCCGTCAGGAAAAACATGCCCCAAATGAGAGTCAGCGTGTTTGCTGCGCACTTCAGTGCGGCTATAAAACAGATGTTTATCGGTTTTTTCGGTCAGAGCGGCGTCGTCAATAGCTCGTGTGAAGCTGGGCCAGCCGGTTTTTGAGTCATATTTGTCCATTGAGCTGAACAGGGGTTCACCAGAAACAATATCGACATAAATACCCGGTTTTTTATTATCCCAGAACTCATTTTGAAAAGGGCGTTCAGTGCCTTCTTCCTGAGTGACTTTGTATTGCAGATCGGTTAACTTATTTCTAAGTTCCTGGTCATCGGGTTTCATATAAATTCCTTGTGTTGTTTTTTCTTTTTTTGCATCGTCACTTTCTGTGACAGCAGCACTGTTTTCAGGAGTGGATTTCTGGGCCAGCATTTTTTTTCCAGGTCTAATATGCAGCTCATCACCCCATATTTTTTCCTGATATTGATCGCGACCTGAAAGGTAACGATAATAATTATAGCGTACAGGATTTTTTATATAATAATCCTGATGATACTCTTCGGCTTTGTAAAATACATCAAGTGGTGTCACCTCTGTCGCAATGGGGGCGGAGTAACGGTCAGATTGAGCCAATTCCAAAATGGATTGCTCAGCCAGGGCTTTTTCCTCTTGATTGTTATAAAAGATCACTGGACGGTATTCTGCGCCACGATCGGAAAAAGAACCGTTTGCATCAGTTGGATCAACCAGGTGCCAGAGTTCAAACAATAGATCAGTGTAGCTGATAATAGTGGGATCATAGATCACCTCAACCGCCTCAACATGACCGGTTGTGCCGGATGCAACCTGCCTATAGCTTGGATTTTTGCTATGACCTCCGCTATAACCCGAAGTCACTTCAATGACTCCATCAAGCTTTTCATAGTTTGACTCAACACACCAGAAACAACCACCGGCAAAATAGGCTTTTTTCAGATGTGCAGCACTACTGGCAGTACTTTCTTTGATGTGTTCGGAGGTTGCACCGTTATTGCAGCCAGGCATTACTGTCAGTACAATGCTCAAGGTGATCCCGATAACAGTAGTAGTCAGGATATGAGATTTATTTAAAGTTTTCATTCTTTTTCCAATTTAGAGGTTCTTTTTAGGATTTATTCTAGAGGAATAGATTCACATTCTCATCACTGAATTATAAAATTTTTGTCACAAATCAAGCTCGGATAGGTTCCCCTTAGAGCGATTTAAAGAATTAATTGGCTAATAGCTGTTGTAGCTTTTTCTCCAGAGTAATTGCCTTTCGATCATCCTTATGGGTTTCACCTATGTGGCTGTACACGACTCTGCCTTGCTGATCTATCAGATAATATGTCGGCCAATAACGATTATTCATGGCACGCCAGTAGCTATGGTCATTGTCTATCATGATTGGATGATGGAGTTTAAATTTTTTAACTTTTGCTTCAATACTGGCACGTATTTTTTCGTGGTCAAACTCAGGAGTATGTACGCCAATGATCTGAAAGCCCTGTTTCTGGTATTTTTTTTCCAGGCCATTGAGCCAGGGAAAAGAGCGGTAACAATTCCAGCAATCGAAGGTCCACATGTCAATAAGTGTTACTTTATCCTTTAAATCCTTTACTGTCAGAGGCCCGGAGTTGATCCAGTCGTCATCCTGATGATGAGTAAATTCCGGAATTTCATAAGGTTTTTTATTATTTTTCAGAGTATCGGCATTATTATTTGTAATAATCGTTACAGAGAACAATAGTGCAGACAGCAAAGCAAACCATTTCATCATATCCACCATGAGTGCTAGTAATTAGACTGAATACTATACTAATGGTTCATTCAGCATAAAGTATCACGAAAGAATCAAATTTTTATGTTATTTGAATAAATTGATTCTTTCGTGATAACTTTGCACCTGTGGACTGCTAGTATGGCTCCCTGATCCAAGCAGATTTTTAATAATAAACGCCAAAAAAAATGAAAAAACATGTTTTAATTGTTGAGGATGATCCTGATATAGCGAACCTTGTAAAGCTGCAATTGCTGGATCTGGGTTGTGAGGTTGATATGGCTCACGATGGTCTGGCAGGACTGGCTTTATTCAAGGTTAATCAATATGCACTGGTGATACTGGATATTATGCTGCCGGGAATGGACGGGCTGGATATTTGTAAGGCCATTCGAGCCAAGGAATTTTATGTGCCGGTATTAATGCTGACCGCCAAATCCACAGAGCTGGACAGGGTTTTAGGCCTGGAGCTTGGGGCAGATGACTATCTAAGTAAACCCTTCAGTGTCCTGGAGCTGGTTGCCAGAGTGAAAGCCCTGTTTCGTCGTGTTGAGGCAATGCAGGCAGTGGCGGGTAAAGAGCACGATGATACCAGAGTGCAACTGAGTGTCGGTGATATTGAAATCAATATGCGTTCACGTATAGTGAAAGTCCGGGGTAAAAGTATTAGTCTGACCGCCAGGGAATTTGACTTGCTGACCTTTTTTGCCCGGCATCCCGGTGAGGTTTTTACCCGGACTCAGTTACTGGATAAGGTCTGGGGATACAGGCATGACGGCTATGAGCATACGGTCAATTCTCATATAAACCGTCTGCGTGCCAAAGTAGAAAAAAATCCAGCCAAACCCGACTATATTGTAACGGCCTGGGGAGTGGGTTATAAATTCACGGAAGATTCAGATGTTTGAGGCCACTACACAAGCTGCCAAATTATCCCTGTTTGGTTCTCTTTATGCAAAACTGGCGAGTATTCTGGTACTGATTATTTTGACCATGGGATTTGTGTACGGATTTATTACCTTTTCTGTAACTCATGATTATATTCAGGAAATCACCCAGGAATTTAACCGCGATCTGGCGGAAAATCTGGTGGGTGAACGGGATATTGTAGTGGACGGCCCATGTCTCTTTTTTCAGGGCGTGGT
>CBDTVA010000255.1:0-4752 GCA_965363935.1 uncultured Gammaproteobacteria bacterium
ACAAATCTTCAATATTCAATCGTCAATATTCAATTCCGGCTTGTCCGGGTTGAGTCTCAATCATACGGCGGAACCCACCAGGCAACTTTCGTGAATTCAATGCCGACGTCTAATCTACTTTCTTTCTTTATTTATTTTTATAGGAGATGGTAGGTCGCTAAATAACTTAATACCATTACCAAGTAAAATTGGCATAAGTGAAAGGCTTATATTTGTTAATAAATTACTTTCAACAAAAGACGAAGCTAAGCTGCCATCACCTACAAGCCATAAATGTTTTATGTTCATTTCCTTGGCTGCTTTACATACTTCTTCTGGTATCTTGTTAATTTTCTTTTCAACAACATCTGAATTATCAAGGCGATAATTGTAATACTCCAGACAATAACAGCTCCACTTGGTAAAACAATACTTATTAAAGCAGTGTATATTAGATTGCCATTATGATACTTCATTTATAAACTGCTACACTTTCAAAATAAGCTTAGATGCCTGAGGTTATTTGCACCTGATTTTAAGGTTTCTATATGATAACGACTTTCATTATTCTTGCAATATTAATGGCGTGTTTTGGCAAGCTTTGCTGATATAATGAACAACTCTGAATTCGTTAATAATTTATGACTACAACAAGATATTTTATGAATAAGGCAGAACCGTTAACATTTCTCCAGATCCTGGTTTTATGGCTATGCCTGTTAGCCTGGCAATCCGTTACAGCTGCACCGGACCGTGTTGCGTTAATTATTGGTAATCAGAATTATAAAAATTTACCTAAACTTAAAAACCCTGCTAATGATGCTACCGATATTTCCACTCAACTGGAGATCCTGGGTTTCAATGTGGATAAATTGCTGGATGCCGACCATCAACAGATGAAAAATGCCATTCGCCAGTTTTCAAATAAACTCACTAATAAAAACACCGTTGGTTTATTTTACTTTGCTGGTCATGGTGTACAAGTCAAAAACCGTAATTATTTAATTCCCATCGGCTCTGATATTCAGCATGAGGCCGAAGTCCCCTATCACTCTATAGAAGTGGGACAATTACTGGAGTATATGGAATATGCCCAGAACAATTTAAACCTGGTGATCCTCGATGCCTGTCGAAACAATCCTTTTGGCGGCCGCTTTCGCTCTGCACAAAGGGGATTGGCTAAAATAGATGTCGTACCGAAGGGATCAATGATTCTTTATGCAGCTTCACCCGGACAACAGGCAGAAGATGGCGACGGTCGAAATGGCCTGTTTACGGAAAAGCTGCTTCAGGTTATGCAGAAGCCGGGCTTAACGGTAGACCAGCTCATCAATAAAACAGCTCAGGCTGTTAACAAAGCCTCCAGTAGTGGTCAGATCCCTTATAAAGAAGGAATTATCCTCAGTGATTTTTATTTCACCGACCAGATAACCATTAACCAGGCAATTAACCAGTCCAATGCTAATACGGCTATTGAGAAAAAAGTAGAGCTGGACTTCTGGAACAAAGTCAAAGCTGAACCCAGTGAAGAGATGTATAAAGCCTATCTGGAACAATATCCACATGGCCTTTATGCTCGAATTGCCACTATTAAACTTAAAAAGTTTGACAACAGCGGGCATGAAAATTCATCAGAAGAAATAAAGACTATAAAAGAGAACGAGGTTTTAGCTCTGATTGAGAGTTATCTAAACGCATCTAATGAACAAAATTTGAAAAATTTATTAATGTTGTACGCAGAAATTACTGAATATTATGGTTCGGGGAAAGTGACTAATGACTTTATATTAAAGGATAAAAAAAATTATTTTAAACGCTGGCCAAAAATAAAATATGAATTTGTAAAACTGGATAAAAATGAAACCCTGGAAAATGGTCAAAAAACATTTATAAGCTTTCTCTTTAACTTTGATGTTTATAATCAATCTAAAAACAGGGGCATAAAAGGAGTAGCAAAAAACAATTTAATGCTTGAGAATATCAATGGAAAGTTAAAAATTATTTCTGAAAAACAACAGATAATTAATAAGAAAAATTATTAGCATGTATGCTTTCTTGAATGTAAAATTTGTTCGTTTTTCCCTGTTTTGTTTATTAGCATTATTTCATAATAATGTGCATTCCCATCAGAAATTTATACTTGCTATTGATATTGGTCATACTAAATTACATCCTGGCGCAACCAGCGCAAGAGGAAAAAAAGAGTACTTTTTTAATCGGGAAATTGCTGACATTCTCTACAAAAAGACAAAAGACTACCAGGACATTGAGGCGTTCATTATAAATCCCGACGGCACAAACATATCATTACAGGAAAGAACTAAAATAGCTGATAATAAAAATGCCGATTTATTTATTTCTCTGCACCATGATTCAGTGCAAGCACATTACTTGCGTAAATGGCATGTAAAGAAAGAAACACTGCTTTTCAGCGATAACTTTAGAGGTTATTCGATTTTCATTTCAAAAAAAAATAGTAAAACAGAAGCAAGCTACAGGTTTGCAAAAATATTAGGAAATGAATTAAGGAAATTAAAATTTATACCCACCTTACACCATGCTGAAAAAATTTCCGGGGAAAACCGTAAGTTGCTGGATAGAGAAACGGGGATTTATGAGTTTAATGATCTGCTGGTATTAAAGAAAGCACCCATGGCAGCGATTTTGTTAGAATGTGGAATTATAGTCAATAGAAAAGAAGAGGCCTTAGTACAGAGTGAAGATTATAAAAATAAACTATCAACTGCCATTATTCATTCTATATTAGAATACAAAAAAACACTCAACTAATCTTTTTTTAAAAACATAAAAATTATGTTTTTAATTGTAAAAGTCTGAATTCAAGCTGACAATCCTGATAAAAAACTTCAATTTAATCATGCCATTATTAATTTTCGCTGTACAAAATAATATCAAAGTAGAATTAGTTCAACGTCCCAAAACGGAAATATTAGCAACTTATTATTCAGTTACTAAATAAAACGCTTATTTCAGATATCAGACAACAGGGAATAAAAACTGTCAATTGCATTCAGATAAATTAACCAAAATAAATAGTATTAAAATTTCGAGTTTGCGCTAATATTGTTAAGAACAATATATTCTCTTCATTTGAAATTACAAATTCATGAGTCTTCACTACTCTGAAACAGGCATCAAGACAAAGCTATTTACTGTTGATTCAAATCAATCCATTGTTTGAGACCATAAACCCAAGTATTGATAAACTCATAAATGGATTCAATAAAATCTTCATCATGTTCTTTTTTGTTGATCGTACAGTGAATAATAATATTATCGGTATGAGAGTCTGTTGTAATTGACCACATCAGTGCATTAGGGCAGTCAGGCATAGAAAATCTAACACCATATTTTAATTCTTCCCGATTAATATGAAACTTTCCCCAAATACAGTAGATGATACCATCGATAATATTATCTCTGATCACTGAGGTGATTGACTGACACAGTATAGGCAAATGTTTAATGTGCAATAATGCTTTTAAGGTATCAGCATCAACCGCAGTGGATGTTGTAATTTCGTCAAAAAACTCCATTGTTTCATTTCCAATGATTAGTAAATGGGGATGTTGGCATAACCTTGAGCCTGATAACCAGTCAGAGATACAAATGTATTACCTACTGGTTTAACACCATCCAACAATGACTTGTTTTCAACATTGAATAATTTGGTAGCAACTGAACACGCTTCCATACGAACACCTTGTTGTTTTAAATCGGCAAGCTGTTGAGAAATTTTATCCAGATGTTCAAAGTCTGTCAGTTCCATCTGTTCACGATTTTTTGAAATTAACCTAACAGATAATCCACGAAATGCCAATATGACATCGGGTTTAACACCCTGTCTTTTTAAATCGCCAATGGTTTGTCTAATGACCATAAGATAAAGAGTCATTTTCTTTGCTTCGGACATGTTGATGTCAAAGATGACCTTTCCTATTGTTACTCCTTTTAATGCATCACTATCATCAGGTATGATTTCTGCCTGAACACTTAGTGAAGTCAACAGGGCAAATAATACAAGTAATTTGGTGATTAGTTTCATCCTATTTCTCCTATAATATAAAACGAACGCTCGTTCTTTTTTGACCAAAAAAATTATGACTTGAGACCATGCCAAGCACAATCCACGACGTCATCAAGATAGTCGCCTAATGGTTGAGTCAAAACACCATCAAGTTGTAAATTCATCATTCTTAATGCTCCACCAAACATGGCTGTTGCCGCAACCCATGGTTCCATCGCCCTTATTTCACCATTGCCCATTCCTTCAAGCACAACCTGTTTCATCAACTGAAAGGGTCTCGAAGAACATATGGGTGCTTCATCAGGCAGGTATTCTCTATGCTGTGCTAATAAGATGAATTGCATATTTCGTGGGTGTTCCATGGTCAACTCAAACATTTTTCTTATTATGGCTTTGCTTTTGTCCAGACAACTCTCTTTATGACGACAGGCATCTTCAATAGCCTTATTCATCTGTTCTAAAAGTGACTCATAAAGTGATTGAGCCAATGCTTCCTTATTCTCAAAATGATGATAGATTGCACCCGTACTGACTTCAGCAGTACGTCGAATGTCATGAATTGAAGTATTGAAATAACCATGTTCAGAAAAAAGCTCTAAAGCCGTATCAAGTACCCGATTTTTTAATGCTTCACCACGTAAAGGTGACTTCTTGGAAGTATTCATGTTGAACAGTATACCGAACGAACGTTCTGTTATCAACTAAGGGGAGTAAATATTTTATTG
>CBDTVA010000256.1:0-4734 GCA_965363935.1 uncultured Gammaproteobacteria bacterium
CAGGGTATCTATTGCACAATAATTACCGTTGTTTAACTTTTGCGCTCAATCGGCACTGTTCGCACCCTGTTCAAGTATGAATTTATCATAATCAGTACAAATTTTCTTTGAAAAATAACTCAACGGAACATGTTAACGAACCCAATTGCGCAATAAAACAGCACGAAAAATAACAGCAGGCAAGAAAAGCACCAGGCAAAGGCTTAGAGATGGCTAAAATATTGCTACTTAATGGTCCAAACCTCAATTTGCTGGGGATACGTGAGCCAACTCACTACGGTCACCAAACATTGGATGACATAAATACCACTCTGGTCAAGCAGGCACAGAAAGCCGGCCACCAATTAGAATGCTTTCAAAGTAATGCTGAAGTTCAGCTTATTGAAATCATACATGAGGCATACCAGAATAAAACAGATTTCATTATTATAAACCCAGCTGCTTTTACCCACACCAGCGTTGCACTCAGGGATGCAATTTTAGGCGTCAGCATCCCATTTATTGAACTGCATTTGTCAAATGTCTACCAAAGAGAAGACTTTCGCCACCAGTCTTTTTTCTCTGACATTGCTATTGGCGTTATTAGCGGTCTGGGACCCATGGGTTATGAATTAGCGTTACAATACGCATTTGCTCATCTTGAAAACAGAACATGAAACAGACATTCACACACAACAGAACTCAGTGTTTGTATGTGTTAAAACTCAACCAGTTAAACTAAGGTTTAAGCTATGGATATCCGTAAAATAAAAAAATTAATAGAACTGCTAGATGAGTCAGGCGTTGCGGAAATTGAAATTCACGAGGGCGAAGAGTCAGTAAGAATTTCACGCAATAGTCCGGCTCCCGCTTACATGCATGCGGCTCCCGAAGCCTATGCAATGATGCCTCCTGCTGCTGCCGTTCCAGCTCCTGCAGCACCAGCAGCCGTCGAAACACCTGCAGCTGAAACTGAGTCTATCAGCGGCCACGAAGTCAAAGCCCCCATGGTCGGTACATACTATAGCGCTCCCTCACCAGGTGCAGCTGCATTTATTGAGGTCGGCCAGAAAATCAACAAGGGTGATACCGTTTGTATTATTGAAGCGATGAAGCTGCTCAACCAGATTGAGGCTGATATCAGCGGCACCATTAAGGCAATCTGCATAGAGAATGGTGAACCGCTGGAATATGGCCAAACCATTTGTATTATTGAATAAACACAATTTATTATATGGAAGCCTCTGATGTTTGAGAAGATACTTATTGCCAATCGCGGAGAAATTGCACTGCGTATCCATCGTGCCTGCCGCGAATTAGGAATCAAAACCGTTGCCGTCCATTCTGATGCCGACAAGAACCTCAAGCACGTTCTCCTTGCGGATGAATCTGTTTGTATCGGTCCTGCGCCATCCGTTGACAGTTATTTAAATATCCCGGCATTAATCAGTGCTGCAGAAATTACCGACTCTCAGGCGATTCATCCAGGTTATGGCTTCCTATCTGAAAATGCTGACTTTGCTGAGCGTGTTGAAGAAAGCGGTTTTGTTTTTATTGGTCCCCGCCCTGACTCAATTCGCACCATGGGCGACAAGGTTGAAGCAATTAAAGCCATGGTCAAGGCAGGCGTACCCACTGTCCCTGGTTCAAATGGCGCATTAGGTGAAGATAATGACGAAAACTTACGTCTGGGTCAGGAAATTGGCTATCCTGTTATAGTCAAAGCATCTGGCGGCGGGGGCGGACGGGGTATGCGTGTGGTGCACTCCGAAGCCAGCCTGCTGAACGCTATTTCTCTAACCAAAGCCGAAGCCGGTGCAGCATTTGGCAATGATGAAGTGTATATGGAGAAATATCTGGAAACACCTCGTCATATTGAAATCCAGGTCATTGCAGATGAGCATGGTAATGCCGTCCATCTGGGTGAGCGTGATTGTTCAATGCAGCGCCGTCACCAGAAAGTGGTGGAAGAGGCACCGGCACCCGGAATTTCAGAAGAAGTACGTAATAAAATCGGTTTACGCTGTGCTGAAGCCTGTCGTCAAATGGGTTACCGTGGCGCGGGAACTTTTGAGTTTTTATATGAAAACGGTGAGTTTTATTTTATTGAAATGAACACCCGGCTGCAGGTTGAACATCCGGTAACTGAATTTATTACCGGCATCGACCTGGTTCGTGAACAACTATGCGTTGCCGCAGGCTTACCTCTAAGCTTTTCACAAAGTGATATTAAAATCAAGGGGCATGCTATTGAGTGTCGCATCAATGCGGAAGATTCAAAAACTTTTATGCCGTCTCCAGGCCGCATTGAGACCTATCACGCCCCGGGAGGCCCTGGTGTCAGGGTGGATTCACATATTTATAGCGGCTATAGTGTCCCGCCTTACTATGATTCGATGATTGGAAAATTGATCACTTTTGGCAATAATCGTGACATTGCCATTGCCCGCATGAATACTGCTCTGAGTGAGATGGTTGTAGAAGGTATTAAAACCAATATCCCCTTACAACAGGATATTATTTCCGATACTGCCTTTAAAGCTGGCGGCACCAATATCCACTATCTTGAGAAAAAACTCGGACTCTAGTTTATTCATAACTACAATATTAAAAAACATGAAGACTAGCATTTAATTATGCCCTGGCTGCAACTTACTCTCGAAGCAAATCATGACAATAGCGAGCACCTGTCTGAACTGCTCAGTCAGGCAGGTGCTGCCGCAGTGACCCTGCAGGATGCACGGGATGATCCTATATTTGAACCACCGCCAGGCAGCACACCCTTGTGGCAGCAACTCCTGCTGACCGGCCTGTTTGAAGCGGACACCAATATTGATTCCGTGCTCAGTTTCATTGCCAGCAACTTTGACGAGTTGCCGCCATACACTCTCAACCCTCTGGAAGACAAAGACTGGACGCGGGCCTGGATGGATGACTTTAAACCCATGCAGTTTGGTCCCAGACTCTGGACATGCCCCAGCTGGCACACTCCACCGGATCCTGATGCAGTCAATATCATGCTGGATCCCGGTTTGGCTTTTGGTACCGGCACCCACCCAACCACCTCATTATGTCTGAACTGGCTGGACGATCATTTTCATAAGCCAATAGATGTCATTGACTATGGCTGCGGTTCCGGTATTTTAGGTATTGCAGCAAATCTACTGGGTTCTGAGCATGTCTATGCCGTCGATCTGGATCCTCAGGCCCTGACAGCAACAAAGGCCAATGCTGAAAAAAATCATGTTATGGATAAAATTTTAACTTTTTCTGTTTCTGAGTTCAGGAAAAAATTTGCCACTCTGCAATGTCCATTACTTATGGCAAATATTCTCGCCGGACCACTGGTTGAATTAGCTGAAATGCTGGCATCTCACGTTGCCCCAAAAGGCAATATTGTCTTATCAGGCATTTTAGCTGAACAGGCGGAAGAAGTTGCACAAGCCTATCAACCATGGTTTACAATCGATGAGATCAGACAGGATGATGACTGGGTTCGCATTACGGGGACAAAATTATAAACCCTTAACAAAATTTAATACAATAGCAAACATCTATAAGATTATTATGTCCAATAATGTTAAAATCAGAAATTAAACAAAAAGGCATGCTATCATTAATCTAATATGCCCCTATATTAATATGTCCCTGTAATTGACTGATTCAAGGAAAGTTTTCATCAAATGTACACCCATTGTCCTAATTGCGATACGCATTTTGAAATCACCCAGGAATATCTTGATATTGCCAATGGCATGGTTCGCTGCGGTAAATGCGATCATGTATTTAATGCCCTGGATAGTTTGTATGATAAACAATCACAAGAGCCTGAAACACCCGCTGAAGAATCCATTGATACCTTAGACCCTTTACAGGAATCACACAGCCAGAACACTAACCAAAGTCATACCGCATCAGCTGGCAGCACTGACGAGTTGACAGATAATACTGTTACAAATCAATTCACAATCAATAAAGATAAAAGCAAGTTTGACGATATTGGCAGCAGCTTTCCCAGTATCAATATTAAAGAAAAAATGGAGCGCATTGCTGCATCGTTATCTGCAGCCACCCAGGAACTAAAAAATGCTCGTGAGTCCACTGTTTTTAGCCGGCCTGCAAAAGATTCAGGTACAACAGAAAGTTCACCTGATTTCACTGAAAAATTCTCTAAATCTTTAGCGACAGACTCTTTAGTTGAAGACCAGCCTCTGATTGCAGACGAATCCCTGGTTGAAAACAAGTCTCTGCCTGAAGACGAGCGTCTGATTGCAGACGAATCTCTGGTTGAAAACGATCCTCTGCCAGAAGACGAACTTCTGATTGCAAACGAATCTCCGGTTGAAAACGAGCCTCTGACTGAAGACGAGCTTCTGACTGTAGACGAATCTCTGGTTACAGATTCTTCCACCGGGAAAGAACTAGGAAATGAACTGGATCTGCTTGATTTTGATTACAAAGATGACTCCGATGACAATTATTCTTCTCCATTGAAGGACGTCAATATCCGTCAAGTCGAGCAGGATGATATTGATATCCTTAACAGCCTAATTGACGATCCTGAGCAAAAAACTGCTGATAGCGAACTTCTGAATGAATTGAATGATTTAAACAAAACGCTATCAGATAAAAACACCTCACTGGATGATGAGTTTTCTAATCGGGAAGAGGACTTTGGTGAACTGAAAAGTGGCACCGACTTTCTGGCTGAACTGGAACAGCTGGAAAGCAATTTTCTTAATAATAAATCTGTGG
>CBDTVA010000257.1:0-4723 GCA_965363935.1 uncultured Gammaproteobacteria bacterium
GTTCTTCACGAAATTCCTGTTTATCATCAACACGTTCGGAGGCATTATCCCGGCGATCCCCTCTTCTATCGACTCGATCACCAACCCCAACGGCAACAAGTATAGATGCTTCTTGCGGTGAGTCTTGAGTTAAGCTTTGTAATAATTCAGTTTGATTTGCAAGAGCACTCTGATTAAAAGTAAACATAGTAATGCCCAGGCATAATGCAGGTGCCATTGTTTTATTCATGTTAGATACCTCATTGTTTTGTGTTGTTAAAGAGAATTAAATACAAAATGTGCTCCCAATTGCGGAGCAGGACATTTTAACATCTTATAGGAAATCACCATTTTTCACAACAAATTCAAACCGGCACCAAATGCACCATTTGCACCGACGCCTGAAATGGCCAATCTGTAAATACTGGCTTAACTACTTCTTTCTCCCCAATCTTTTTGCCAGCTCTCTTCGGATTTTTAATAAATGCTTGGTTTCTTTCGGAAAAATAACGTTCTATAGACTTTTTGCATTCATCTACTGATGGGTAGTTACTATTTTGAATTATTGCTTTTGCCATTCCGCTAAATACTGATTCAATTACATTCAAAAACTGAGCACTTGAAGGAAGTGGGGCTAACTCAATATATGGAGTGTTGTTTTTTTTTCTGTAATCCTGATTATTTACCTCATTCACTTTTTTTCTAATTCTTTTTTTGTGGCATGATATTACTCGGCCTTTTTGATGTAATATTCTGTTATTGGCGTCCCAACCAATATGAAGGGCGTCGTCTAAGGTGTGCTATAGCCAATACTTGAACTTTACCGGAAATCTCTCGAAATAAAATATTGAAGGGAAATTTTTCCATTTTACCCCGTTTAATATCAGGCTTTCTTTCTACTGGAAACCTGCTTGGAAATCTACAAATAGCAGTCATAGTAGCTTCAAATTCCGTAAGATATGTAGCACCAAGACCTGCTCGTTTTGATTCATAATTAGGCTACTGTCTCTAAATGTTCGGCCTCAGCAATTGGATGAAACTCGTAGTTCATCGCAAAAGCGCTTGTGCTTTTAGCCTGACTTCTTCAGCAGGAATTGGTTGTACAGTTCCATTATCAATATCTTTAGCGCTACGACTGGCTTCAAGAAGCCAATCATCAGCGATTTCACTTTCTGACGGTGAGTCAAGGCTAAGTAATAATTTTTGTGCTAATTCAGCCCTTTCATCTTCTGATAGATGAAGAGATTCATATACAATTTGTTTCAAAGTCATTTTATAACCTATTCATTTATATAATCTTTTGCTCTAACATAGGGTAAGTTTCCGTTTGTACCTTGGGGTAATTTAACATAAAGACCACATGCATTCATTATTGTTATGGGGTTTGCTATTTGGAACATGCTTTTTATATATTGTAAATAATTTGTCTATTATTTTTTTGTTCTTCATATTTTTTACTCTATACATTCTATTTCATCGATAGTAAGCACCAAAGGTCAATTCAGCATAAGTAATAGAAGAAATAATCACCTGGTGACAAGAGACAAGCGTTTTTTGCAGTTCTTCAAGCAAATACTCAGGTCTTTTCTGGATTAAAAAGCTACATGTATTTGTATCTAACATATAAACCGGCCTACCCAACCCGCCCGTCTTCAAGAACATCTTTACGTTCCTTCAGGAAATCGACTGTACCTGAAATTGCTGTGATGTTGTCTAATTGAATTGACCACATCTGGTGTAATCTGAGTCTTGTTCTTTTCTCTTTAGCAAGAAAAGATGACGTAAGAGTGCTTTGGAGTATGGGTGGACTGATTAGGGGATTGCTCAGGCATGGATGCCTGAGCATAGCGGCGCATGGATGCGCTTGAAGCGTCCCCTAATCAGTTCATCCGTACTCCAAAGCACGGTTTAAAACGAACACCCTCAAACGATTCTTCAGTCAATTTACCAATCAATGTTCACGAGTCGCAAGAAATTCAACTTGCGGCCAGCGTTCCATAGTCAGATTCAGGTTTACACGAGTTGGGGCGATATAGGTTAAATCACCTGCTCCGTCCAGGGCCAGGTTATCACTGAGTTTCTTTTTAAAGTCATCCAGTTTTTTCTCATCCTCACATGTTACCCAACGAGCGGTTTGAACATTAACCGCTTCAAAAACACAGTCAACCTTGTACTCAGTTTTCAGTCGTTCTTTAACCACATCAAACTGAAGAATACCTACGGCACCGAGAATCAGGTCATTATTATTAAAAGGCTTGAAAAGCTGGGTAGCGCCCTCCTCACTTAATTGTTCCAGACCCTTTAATAATGCCTTCATACGCAATGGATCTTTTAATCGGGCGCGTCTGAATAATTCCGGTGCAAAGTTGGGGATACCGGTAAATTTCAAATCCTCACCCTGGGTAAAAGTATCACCGATACGAATGGTTCCATGATTATGTAAACCGATAATATCACCCGAATAAGCAGTTTCGACATGATTTCTGTCCTGTGCCATAAAGGTGATGGCATTGGCAACCTGCACATCTTTCCCTATACGGACATGGCGCATTTTCATGCCTTTGGTGTACTGTCCCGAACAAATACGCATAAAAGCCACCCGATCCCGGTGTTGCGGGTCCATATTGGCCTGGATTTTAAACACAAATCCGGTCATTTTATCTTCACTGGATGCAACTGCTCGAGTGCTCGTTTCACGGTTTTGTGGAGCGGGAGCATAATCCACAAAGGCATCGAGCATTTCATCAACTCCAAAATTATTGATTGCTGAACCATAAAAGACCGGAGTCAGCTCTCCTGCAAGAAAAAGTTCCAGATCGAATTCATTACTGGCACCCCTTACCAGCTCAACCTCGTCACGTAATTCTTCAGCCTGATCACCAATCAGTTCATCCAGGCGAGGGTTATCCAGACCTTCAATGACTTCACCTTCATTAATTTTACCGCCATGCGAGGCACTGAACATATGGGTTTTGTCATGGTAAAGATGATAGACCCCTTTAAAGCGTTTGCCCATACCAATGGGCCAGGTTATTGGTGCACAGTCGATTTTTAGTACGTCCTCAACTTCATCCATTAAATCAATGGGATCACGCCCTTCCCTGTCCAGCTTATTAATAAATGTTAAAATCGGCGTGTCACGTAAACGGCACACCTCCATAAGCTTTACTGTTCGTTTCTCGACACCTTTTGCCACATCAATAACCATAAGCGCTGAGTCAACTGCCGTCAGGGTACGATAGGTATCTTCAGAAAAATCCTCGTGCCCCGGGGTATCCAGTAAATTGATAATGCATTCTTTATAGGGGAACTGCATAACAGAAGATGTCACAGAAATACCGCGTTCTTTCTCCATTTCCATCCAGTCTGATGTGGCATGTCTTGCAGCCTTACGACCTTTGATCGTACCAGCCATTTGAATTGCACCACCATACAATAGAAGTTTTTCGGTTAAGGTTGTTTTACCCGCATCAGGGTGAGAAATAATTGCAAAGGTTCTTCTGCGTCTTATTTCGTCTAAAAATTCACTCATATTTCTTATTCCAGATTAGCACTGATAAAATTCAGGCTTTTATATGTTATGTTCAGGTTCATCTCCAGGCTAACTCGCAGGCAAACAATTGTGCATCTTCTTTACCGTTTTTTGCCGGATAATAATTGTGCCGGATACCCGTTTCATTAAACCCCATGGTTTGATAAAGATGTATGGCGGTATTATTTGATGCCCTGACTTCAAGGTACAGGGTTTTTGCCCCTCTTTCATTGACATAATTCATTATCCAGTTCAGAAAGCTAAAACCATAGCCCTTATTCTGATATTCCGGGGCAATACAAAGATTGAGTAAGTGTGCTTCATCCAGTACAGTACTCATAATGCCATAACCACGGACTTCATTATTAACTTCATAGACAAAACAATGATATCCTACTCTCAGACAGTCTGACAAAATACCCATAGTCCAGGGAAACTCATAGCTTTGCTGTTCAATCGCCATGACCGGTGCTAAATCAAAGCTGGTCATTTCGCGTATAAACTCGTTGATATTCGTTCTGGAACGACTCATTTCAGCAGGTTTTTCAGCATAATTAAATCCTTAAGAGCCTCTCTTTTGTATAAAGGATTTCGTAATAGAAAGGCCGGATGGTAACTCACCACTAGCGGGTACTGTCTATGGTTAATTGTTACTCTGTGAATTTTGCCCCTGAGTTCATTAAAACTCTGTTTACTCTGTAGAACTGACTGAGTCTGTGCAGCACCATAGACCATCAGAACTGAGGGGTTTATCTGTTCAAGCTGAGCGTTCAGATGAACAGCACAGTTTCGTATTTCCTGTTCACTGACCTGGAATTGTTCCAGAGAATGACATTTGATAATTCCGCTCAGAAAATACTCTGCTGCCAGACCAATGGTGTTTAACATGGCACGAAATAGAGATTGTGCCGGTCCTGTTAGATAATGCCCGGAACGGTCTTCTTCAGCATTTGGCGGCTCGCTGATAATAAAAACTGAAGCCCTGGCGCTTCCTTCGCCTGGCAGAGCATTTAAGCGCCTTGTTCGTGAAGCGCAGAGCTGGCAAGAGTGAATTGCATGCAGCAGCTCTGGATCGATTTCTGATAGTTCAGAAATTGAATGTTTAGATATTGTTTCCGCTGTCTCAGGATGAACTGATTCTAGCGGGATATTATTATGCTGCAGATTGAGTTCTTGAAGCGTTGAGGGCTCTTGATCTGCTGAGGGCTCTTG
>CBDTVA010000258.1:0-4700 GCA_965363935.1 uncultured Gammaproteobacteria bacterium
GGAACAGGATCGTGAACGTCTGATTGAAGCCATGGTCGAAGCCATTAACGGTGATCTGGCACATCAATGCATGGGTCGTTCAGCCCCGGCCAGACTGGCCAGAGCACTGGATTACGCCAAAGAAAATCATTTGCAGGTCAAAGAGCTGCAGAGAATTGCCTCCAGGAAATAACGCTTAATTGTATCGTTAATAGCCACCCCTCTTTTTAAAGGGGAAGGTTAAACCTTGTATATTAAACATACAAGGTTTAACACCACAGTTTCGGGTACACATTGACTAACGACTCTTTAATATGGTCTTTCTATAATAACGCAATTCTTCGATGGACTCTCGAATATCATCCAGAGCCCGATGGGCGCCTTTTTTGGTAAAACCGTCCATGACCTCTGGATACCAGCGTTTGGCTAATTCTTTCAGGGTGCTGACATCCAGATTTCTATAATGGAAGTACTCTTCCAGTTCAGGCATGGAACGAGCCATAAAACGTCGATCCTGGCAGATGCTATTGCCGCACATGGGTGAAGCGCCTTTAGCCACATATTGACTTAAAAAATCAATGGTTTGCTTTATTGCCCCGGCCTCATTAATGCTGCTCTCCCTGACTCTTTTCATTAAACCGGATTGACCGTGATGTTGAGTATTCCATTCATCCATTTTATCCATCACCTCATCCGCTTGATGAATAGCCAATACCGGCCCTTCAGCCAGAATATTCAGTTCTGCATCGGTAACAATAGTGGCAATCTCGATGATTCGGTCAGTTTGAGGCTCCAGCCCGGTCATTTCCAAATCAACCCAGATAAGATTACGCAGATCTTGTGTCATTAACTACTCTCTTTTTATTTGACTAAGGTATAATATAACCAAAAACACCGTATTAATACACATTGATATCAACTCTTTATAATTAAATAAATGGGACATTATGCCGCTATTCAGTTTAATCTTTATCATTATGGTTTTTTTGGCTGCTGCCACTCACTTCTGGCTGTCATTACGCCAAATCAAGCACGTCAAACAATACCGTGACCAAACCCCGGAAGCCTTTGCAGAAAAAATATCCTTGCAGGATCACCAAAAAGCGGCAGACTACACCATAGCCAAAGAAAAACTGGGCAACATTGGGCTGGTATTCAGTACCACTCTGCTGCTGGTCTGGACTCTGGGCGGAGGACTGGAACTGGCGGATCAATTTGTGCGCACTTTTCAGCTTTCCGCGCTTTTTAGCGGCATCATTTTTATCCTGCTGATTGGTTTTATTTCCGCCATTTTAGACCTGCCTCTGGGTCTTTATAATACCTTTGTACTAGAGGAAAAGTTTGGTTTTAACCGCAGCACACTCAAGATCTGGTTTATGGATTTGCTCAAGCAGAGTATTCTGGGACTGCTCATAGGTGTGCCTTTAATCATGGTCATTTTATGGCTGATGGGCAGCGCAGGTGAATTCTGGTGGATTTATGCCTGGGCAGTCTGGATGGGCTTTAGTTTTTTAATGATGTGGGCTTATCCGGCCTTTATCGCACCAATTTTTAACAAATTTACTGAACTGGACGATGAGTCCCTGAAAAACCGCATTGAACAACTCATGACACGTTGTGGTTTTCTCAGCAAGGGTATACTGGTTATGGACGGTTCCAGACGCTCTAGTCATGGCAATGCCTATTTCACCGGCCTGGGTAATAATAAACAAATTGTTTTTTTTGATAACCTGCTTGATTCCCTGGACGAAAAAGAAGTAGAAGCAGTATTAGCCCACGAGTTAGGTCACTTTAAGAAGAAGCATATTCTTAAACGCCTGATCACTATGACATTTATTACCCTTCTTGGATTTGCCACCCTGGGCTGGCTCATGCAGCAGCAGTGGTTTTATAATGGTCTGGGCATTAGCACACCCTCGATTTATGCTGCCCTGGTGTTATTCAGTATCGCATCACCCGTGTTTACCTTTTTTCTCAGCCCCATTAGCGCTATGATAAGCCGTAAGCATGAATTTGAAGCGGATGATTTTGCTGCTGAGCAGGCAGATGCGAACAAACTGGTGGAGGCATTGGTGAAATTATATAAAGACAACGCCAATACCTTAACGCCCGATCCCCTGCATTCCGCTTATTATGATTCTCATCCGCCTGCGCCGGTTAGAATCGCCCACTTGAACAGTAATAGAGTATAAAGGAATCTATATGAATACAAAATTTAAAACACTCCTGAAAACACTTATAGTTGTGCCCTTTTTCACACTTATTTCCCAGGCCAACGCCCAGGCGGCAAACCCGGCACATGGCAAAGACCTGCATGACGCCAATTGTATGTCTTGTCACACATCATTAATGGGCGGTAATCCCAATCAGATTTATACCCGAAGCGATCGCAAGGTTAATACTTTAGAGGGTCTGCGTAGCCAGGTCACACGCTGCAACTCTACGGTAGGTGTCGCCTGGGAGCAGGATAATATCCAGGATGTGGTGGAATACCTGAACAGCAACTTTTACAAAATCAAATAGCGCTCTTCCATGGCCAAACGTCAGTTAAACCGCCGCCAGCAATGGCGCATCCAGAAAATACAGGGAGAGCGTTTAGCCAGAGCCAAAAACAAACAAACTAAGCTGTCAGATGAGCTTACACATCTGGAAGAAAGGCATTATCATGGTATAGTCGTTAGCCATTTTGGCGCCACACTTGATATAGAAGACGATGACACGGGCAGTATTATTCGTTGCGCCCTGAGACAAAATATTGATGCCATTGTTTGCGGCGATAAGATCGTCTGGCAAAAACTCAGCCATAACCCACCAGATGAACAGCTGCAAGGTGTGGTGACGGCTCTTGAAACGCGAAGCACCGTACTTGCCCGACCTGACTTTACCGGTCAGATGAAGCCTGTTGCAGCTAATATTGATCAACTTCTGATTGTCACTTCACCTGTACCGGAACTCAATGAAGGTCTGGTAGACAGATATCTGGTCGCCGCTGAACTGTCTCATATCCACCCGGTTCTGGTTCTTAACAAAATTGATACCCTGTCCGATGAACAAAGAAATCTATTAGAAAAACGCCTTAAAGTGTATCAGGATATCGCTTATCCTGTACTCTACACCAGTGCCCGGAGCCAATATGGTCTGCAGAGTCTTTATCAACAACTGGCCGGTAAAACCAGCGTCTTTGTCGGTCAGTCAGGTGTGGGAAAGTCATCTCTTATCAATGCCCTGCTGCCGGATGCTAATATCAGAGAAGGTGCAGTATCCCAAACCACCAATAAGGGTACTCATACCACCAGCGTCTCACGCCTCTACCATCTTAACTTTCAGCATAACAAGCCTCAGCAAAGCAGTAATAACGCAGTGAAAAACGCCAGTCTGATAGATTCTCCCGGTGTGCGGGAATTTGGCCTGTGGGCAATTGCCAAAGAGGATGTGATCAACGGTTTTGCTGAACTGCGCCAATACGTTCAAAACTGCCGATTCAGAGACTGCCAGCACCTGAATGAACCCGGTTGCGGCTTGATTAAGGCACTGAAAAACAACAAAATCAGCCAACAAAGACTGGACAGTTATCACCGCATTGTGGATTCCCTTAAATAATCTGTGTGTTATTGCAGAAATAAATTTGTTTTCTATACTCAAGTAATCTTTCTAGTTACCGATAATAAAAATTAAGAATAATTTTTTTCTTTGAGGGGATCATGGTGCAAAGGCACTAAGCAAAAAGGGAACTATCATGCTGCATAAATTTTCGATTTCTCAAAAAAGCCTGTTAATCTCTGTCATTACTGTTGTTGGTTTTATCTGGCTATGCTGGACAACCTATCTATCTATGCTGGAAATTAATGACAAGTACTATATAAGCTACGATATTGGCCAACAGGAATCTGCACTGCACGGAATTAATATTGGCGGCTTACTGTTTAACAGCTCATCCGGTGTGGTTTTTATGAATAATAGCGATAAAGCCAAGCAAACCATGCAGGCAGCAATAAAGAAAGTTACAGCAAGCATTAACCGTTTAAAAGAACTTAATATTGAACTCTATCAGCAACTGAGTTCAGAATATACTGATTTTATTAAAACGGCCAATGAGCTAACGCAAAAAGTACGTACTGAATCACTCACTCAGGATGATTTGAAAAAACGACTGAAAGCCTGGCGCGCGCTGAAATTTAAAACGCTGTCCATCACCGGGTCAGTAAAAGAGCTGAGCGATAAAACAAACCAGGAATACGAACTGTTGCTGAAAAACAGTATTACTTCATTTGTTATAAAAGGTGCTTTATTGACGCTGGTTATTGTATCATTAGTTATTCTTATTATGAGAAATATTATCTATTGTATCAAAAGGTTAGGCAAAGAAGTAAAACTAATTCTAGATAAAAAAGATATTAATGCCAGATTAAATATTGCAGAAAGCGATGAAATCGGCAGTATCGAGTCCGCCATTAATCTGTTATTGGATAATGCTTCAGAAGCAGCTAATAAAGCAATGAATCATGCCCGGGACGCAGAAAAAAATATGACTGATATGTTAACTGAGCAACAACAGAATCAATTCATAGCATCCTTAATCGACTTATCTATCAATAATTCCAACAAAAATATTGAGATTGTACAGCAGGGACTGGTGACCAATATGAAAAACCTTGGAGAAATTAATCACCTGAACAATCAGGCGGGCGAAAATGTTGATGATTTGACGGAACAAAGTCAGG
>CBDTVA010000259.1:0-4681 GCA_965363935.1 uncultured Gammaproteobacteria bacterium
CTGGCCATATTTGGCGGGACCAATACCCCTGGTTTTGGAAAAATCCTCCAGGCTGGCATTAAACAGGTTTCTAAGAGAAGAAAATTCATTTAACAAATTATAAGCCACATCAATGGCAGATAGCCCTTTGGTCCCTGTGCGTAAAAAAATGGCCAGTAATTCAGCATCGGTCAGTGCATCAGCACCGCGTTGTAATAGTTTTTCTCTGGGACGTTCGGCCTCCGGCCAGTCTATAATAGGCATTCCATGTTCCTTATGAGTGTTGTTTGCAGTTGCTTTTCAGTATCATAAACGAATAAGTGTGATATGTAAGAGAGTATTTTCTGACAAACCGAATATACTTTGTAAGTTGCCAAGTACTTACTAATCGGTAAAATAGTGCCATGTCAAATTTTTATAATAAAAATATTATTCTGGGAGTCTGTGCCGGAGTTGCAGCCTACAAGTCTGCTGAAGTAGTACGCTTGTTAAAAAAGCAGGGAGCTCAGGTGCAGGTTGTGATGACACAATCGGCCAGCGAATTTGTGGCACCGCTTACTTTTCAGGCTTTATCCGGTCAGGCGGTGCGCAGCAAATTATTTGATCTGGATGCAGAAGCTGGAATGGGACACATCGAATTGGCACGTTGGGCTGATTTAATTCTGATTGCACCCGCCACGGCAAACACAATTGCCAGAATTGCGCATGGGATTGCCGATGATTTACTCACGACTCTATGCCTGGCAAGCACTGCTCCTGTGCTGCTTGCTCCGGCAATGAATCAGCAAATGTGGCATAACCAGGCTACACAGGCAAATATTGAGCTATTGTCTAAACGCCAGTCGTACTCTTTATGTGGACCTGGCGACGGTGAGCAGGCATGCGGTGATATTGGCCCGGGTCGGATGGAACAGCCTGAGGTGATACTGGAATGCTGTGCGCGTCAGCTGAGCGGGCAAAAAACCTCCGGTTTATTAAACAATAAGCGGGTTCTTATAACCGCAGGACCCACTATTGAAGATATTGACCCGGTACGTTATGTAAGCAATCGCAGTAGTGGAAAAATGGGCTATGCCATTGCCCGGGCGGCACTGGATGAAGGGGCAGAAGTCATACTGGTCAGTGGTCCGGTTGCACTGGCTGCGCCGCAACAGGTAGAATTACATTTGGTGCGCAGTGCCCTGCAGATGCATGAGACGGTGTTGCAACGAGTCAATGCTGTTGATGTATTCATTGCTACTGCAGCGGTTGCAGATTATCGTCCGGTGCAAAGGAATAGCAAAAAAATCAAAAAAAATACCGACAGTCTAAGCATCGAATTAATAAAGAATCCGGATATCCTGTCTGATGTTGCTGCTTTGCCAGACAAACCCCTGAGCATCGGCTTTGCCGCCGAAACCAATGACCTTGAATCCTATGCTATTGATAAGCTGAAACGGAAAAATCTGGATATGATCGCGGCTAATAAAGTGGGTGATGCACAAGGCTTTGAAGTGGATAATAATGAGTTGCAGCTTTATTGTAACAAGAGTTGTAACAACAGTTTTAATAAAAGTTGGAAAAAAAACAGCAAGGAGTCAGTCATTTGGAGTAAAAAATTACCCTATGCCAGTAAGAAACAGCTGGCAAAACAATTAATTGAAGAAATTGCACAATTTTTATAACCACAAATAGTTATTGAATGAATATTGACTAAAAAGGATGCTTGTGAGCCATGAATGAAGTTGATGTAAAAATCCTGGATCCCCGAGTGGGTAAGGAATTTCCCCTGCCGGAATATGCAACCCATGGTTCAGCAGGAATGGATTTAAGAGCTATACTGGATGAAGGAAAGGAACTTCTTCCGGGAGAAACATTTTTAATCCCGACGGGTATCGCTATCCATATGGCTAACAATAACATGGCTGCAGTGATTTTGCCTCGTTCCGGTCTGGGGCATAAACACGGTATCGTGTTGGGAAATCTGGTTGGGCTGATTGACTCAGACTACCAGGGGCAGCTTTTTGTTTCGTGCTGGAACAGAGGTGATACGGCCTTTGTGATTAAACCTGGAGAGCGCATTGCCCAATTGGTTTTTGTTCCGGTGGTACAGGCCAATTTTAATATTGTTGAATCTTTTGACCAAAGCGAGCGTGGTGATGGCGGGTTTGGTCATACTGGAAGTCACTGAGCTATCGGCCAACTACAAAGTTAAGCGGAAAATGTGTTATGAATGAAACGCAAGCAAAAATTCGGGCAATGATCAAAGAGGAATCTGTAGCGAAACAAAAAGAGGAACTAGAAGAACGCCGGAGAAAAAAAGCTCATAGCAAAGAAAAAAAAGCGAAAAAAATACTCACACCTCAAGAGCAGGAAAGAAAGAAACTGTTGGGCAGCCTGTTTTATCTATCACTCTTTATGCTCTTTGCTCTGGGTCTGTTTTATGCAGCGTCTATTACTAAAAAAAGTGTCGAAAATCGCTATCAACAGCAACTGGAAACCAATGCCATAAAAAATCTTGAAGCAGTCAGGTCTCAGGCAATTTTGACCTTAAGCTATAAAATTAACAACTTTAATTATATTCTTAAAGATGCTGAATACATTAAGCACTTCAAAAATCCTTTATGGCAAGAAGTTTTAAAAGCCGATCTGGCTGCACGGCTAGGTGATCAGGCTGTAGTAGAAATAGTGCCTACTGACTTTGACAATGATGAGGTTATCGATAATCCAGAATTGGGTTATGCGGTGTTATCTCTGTTGAATGAGCTACAGCAAACAGGCAATTCCCGCTCTGCAAGTCATCTGAAAGTTGAAGTACACCGACCCAATAGCAATAATGCCAGACTGGTATTGTTGCGCAAAGTTACCTATCTGGATGCCGATCTGGATAAGGATGTTGTTATAGGTTATATCGTGGCCAGTTTATCGCCGGTTTTTTTACGGGAACTGATAAAAGACTTCAAGTCGCAAAGCGGTTATCTTGAGATAGTACAACAATTTTCCGGCAAACCATCAATTCTGACCAAAAAAGGTGATGCATCACTTAAGGGCATGCCATTACTGATATCAAGAAAGATAAATAATACCCAGTGGACCTTCAACTTCTGGCCCGAAGCTCAGAGAAATAAACCCTCGGCTTTATTATTGTGGCAGTCGCTTGCCTTTTTGGCATTAGGATCGCTGGCCTTTGTTTCAGCCATGGTGTTACTGATCCTGGTCATTAAAAAGCGCCGTTCAGCTTTCCATGAGTTGCTTCACTCATTAAAGCCCAGGACACGTTTATCAAAGTCAAGTATCATTGAAATAGATCAGGTAAAACCGGAATCAGTAAACAATACAGCCGATGTGCAGGTGATGAACAAGATCTTCAGAGCCTATGATATCAGGGGTGTGGTGGGTCACTATATTAATGCTGAAGTTTTTCGAAAAATTGCCTATGCGATAGGTAAAGAAATGACTCTACAGCAGCAAACTAAAATAGCGATTGCCTATGATGGACGTACTAGCAGTCCGCAACTGGTGAAAACTCTGACGGATGCCTTGCTGGAAAGTGGCATTAATGTGCTGGATATCGGCATGGTGACCAGTCCGATATTGTATTTTGCTGCGATAACAAAAGCGGATGGCAATGGCATCGTGGTGACTGCGAGTCATAATCCAGCGAATTATAATGGCATGAAAATTATGCTGGCGGGTCATAGTTTTAGTGGTGATCGATTGCAGGGCTTGAAACAGCGGGTTCTGAATAATGAATCCGTTATGGGTAAAAAAGCAGTGGCTAAAGGTAATCTGGAACAGCTGAATGTAATGGAAGACTATTTTACCAAGATAATGGCTAATGTTATTCTGGCAAGACCCATGAAAATTGTCATTGATACCGGCAATGGTGTAGCGGGAAAATTTGCGGCCACCTTTTTCGAACAATTAGACTGTAAGGTCACGGCATTAAATGCTGAAGTGGATGGTAACTTTCCAGCCCATGATCCCGATCCCAGTCGTCCGGAAAATATGACCGAGCTGGTTCAGAAAGTCACCGAGCTCAAGGCTGATATTGGTATTGCCTTTGATGGTGACGGCGATCGACTGGGACTGGTTTCTTCAGGTGGTGAGATCATATGGCCGGATAGAATTCTGATGCTGCTGGCAAAAGATATTTTATCCAGAAACAAGGAGGCCACAATATTATATGATGTGAAATCAACCGCAAAACTGGAAAGCTTTATCAGGGGAATGGGCGGCAATCCTGTGATGTGCCGGAGTGGACACTCATTCATGAAGTCGAAACTCCTGGAAACGGGCGCATTGCTGGGCGGGGAAATGAGTGGCCATATTTTTATCAAGGAACGCTGGTTTGGCTTTGATGATGCCCTGTTCGCTGCGGCAAGGGTTTTGGAAATCCTGTCCATTGATTTAAGAAAATCACGCCAGGTTTTCGCTGAACTGCCTGATTCACTGAATACCCCGGAAATTCTCATTGCAACAGAAAATGGCCAGGCTATTGTGGAAAAAATGAGTGCCGACAACAGTGCTTTTCACGATGCCCAGTTGATTACCATTGACGGCATTCGGGTAGAATATCTGGATGGTTGGGGGCTGGTCCGGGCATCCAATACCAGCGATAATTTAACCCTGCGCTTTGAAGCCGATGATGAGGTTGCACTGCAGCGTATTGCCAATGTCTTCAAGGAAGCCATACTGGCTGCTGAGCCAGAATTGGAATTTC
>CBDTVA010000260.1:0-4681 GCA_965363935.1 uncultured Gammaproteobacteria bacterium
GTCAAATAAAGAGTCAAATAAAAAATCGCATAAAAAACACGCCCGGTCAGCAACTCAACTGAAACAGCGGGTACAGTTTATCCGGTATCAGCAGCAGCATAATCCGTCTTGTGCAAAACAATTAGCTCAGGTCCAGTTGCCGGATTTTTCCGATGACTATTTATTAGCCAAGCTTGAACTGTGGCTGCTGCCCTACTTAAGTAACGAAAACAGTATAAAACAATTACAGTCTCTGGACCTGTGGCAAATTCTGAACTCCCGTCTTGACTGGGAACAATTGCAAACGCTTGATGAACTGGCACCTGAAAAAATCAAAGTACCCAGCGGCTCTGCGATCCGGATTGATTATAGTGATCCTGAAGCAGCGATTCTGGCCGTGCGCCTGCAGGAATTATTTGGCCTGCAACAAACACCCGCAATCATCAGGGGCAGTTATCCACTATTATTGCACCTTCTGTCCCCGGCATCCCGTCCCATGCAGGTCACTCAGGATCTGGTCAGTTTCTGGAAAAATACCTATAATGAGGTAAAAAAAGAATTGCGCGGTAAATATAAAAAACATTACTGGCCTGATGACCCGCTGCAGGCACAGGCAACCAATAGAGCGAAACCACGAAAGTCCTAGCTGAAATTAAAAGTCAAGAAATAACACTCGCATCTTACTCTCTATGCGCATCAACCTGTTCCATGATATGACTAATGTTATGATAATCACTTGCCTTGCGAGGCATAAACCCGGTTGCCGATGATTTGATGCTGTGCAAGATTTCAGTATTTTTAAGCGCATAGAGCGCTGTTTGTAACGTCTGAAACAGTTCCTGATCCATTGTATGCGAAGCGACAATGGAAAAATCATAGATATCTACACTTTCGGCGATTATTTTTAAATATTGTGCATATTTTCTCGCCACAGACTCTTTCAGTGCGCCGGCATCGTATTTACCCATAATGACGTATTGAGCTACTTTGTCATGTTTGCCAAGAAAATCAAAACGGCTAAGTTGCTTATCAATGCCCTTCTCTATTAATTAGCGTCTGCATCGGCACATAATAAGATAAGGTTGATTTTGGTGAGCCAAAAGCAATACTCTTACCTTTTAGATCATCCAGATCCGAAATAGGACTGTTATTTTTGGTGACGATAACACTGTGAAAAAAGGGAGTATGATTGTTCTCGACTCCAGCAATAATCCGCAATGGTATTGATTGTCCTTTATTAGCAAGGACATAAGGAGCGGGACCGATGTACCCCAGGTCAAATGTACCATCAGCAAACTTGTTAATAGTATCCTGATAGTTATAACCGGTTTGAAAGAGCATGGTCTGCCCCGTATGCTGTTCAAGATAAAGTAGCAGGGGCTTGAATTGTTTTTCAATGATGGCAACAGTAAAACCAGAAGTAACCTTAAGCGAAGCGGCTTTTCATAAAATCCTATTATAGCCTGATTTGTGCTAAAATGTGCTTATAAAGATAAAAAAAAACGGGCTACTTTTGTTGCTATTTCTTATTTTAGAAATAATAGCCGACTATCATGTCAGCAGAGCAGAAAGACAAAATAAGACGCTTACTTCTTGAACAGTATGCCGGGTTTCATGCCAATCAGAAACTGGTGGGAATGGAAGTCTTTCATATTTTCGACCGGCAAGGCAACAGCCTGTTACGTTTACACCAGTTTCAAAAACACAGTGATCCGATTTATAAACTACGTTATTCACTGCGCGCACGTCAGGACTTTACTTACCAGACAGGGCTGGAGATTGGTATATTAAAAGAGTCGTTTCGTTATCAATTCCCTCTTTTTTATGATGGCGAGTTTGTCGGAAGCTATGAATATGGTATTGGTTTCAAGGCATTGGCACGTGAGACGAAACAGCTTTATGGTGGTGATTATCTCTTTTTACTAAAAAAACACGCTATCCAGATTGCCGTCAATCAGGAAGTTGTTGCCATACGTTATGCAGAGTTTCCATTAAATGAAAAATACCATGTTAAAATATGAAATCATTCCTGTAACACCCTACCAGCAAAACTGCAGCTTGCTCTGGTGTGATAAAAGCAACCATGCAGCCTTAATTGATCCCGGCGGCGACGTCCCGGTCTTGTTGGAGACAATAAAGAATAAGCAGCTGTACTTAAAGCAAATCTGGCTCACTCACGGTCACCTTGATCATGTCGGCGGAACAGAAGAAATTGCTTCAAGCTGCGGCGTCAAAATTTTTGGCCCGCATCAGGATGATTTTTTCTGGCTGGATATCCTGGCGCAACAATGTGAAATGTTTAATTTTCCTATAGTGAAAAATTTTACCCCGGATAAATGGTTAAATGAAGGTGACACCCTGACACTGGGTGAAGAACAGTTTGATATATTACATACCCCCGGCCATACTCCGGGCCATATCGTCATTATTCATCATGACTCCAGAACTGTCTGGGTTGGCGATGTACTGTTTAAACAATCCATTGGCCGAAGCGATTTTCCCAGAGGCAATCATGCTGATTTGATTGCCTCCATCAAAAACAAACTCCTGACCCTGCCAGGTGATTATCAATTTGTGCCCGGTCACGGTCCTGGAGGTAGTTTAAGGGACGAGGAACTGAATAATCCATTCTTACAATGAAGGGTTACAAAGTAAGTGGCGCGGCAATTAATTTTTATGGTAATGAAGGTTAACGGCCCAAAACACTTAATATCCGTGATCAGAAAATGAAAGACAGCACCTCTAAGAACTTCAAGTATTGGGCATTTATCAGCTATAGTCACAAGGATGAGAAATGGGCTCGATGGCTGCATAAAAAGCTTGAGACCTATGGCGGTCATAAGAAACTGGTTGGCACTATTAATCTTTATGGTGAGCCTGTTCCAAAGCGGGTATTTCCGATTTTCAGGGACCGTGATGAGCTGCCCGGCGCCTCCGACCTTGGCCTGCAGCTTCAGCAAGCCTTGCAACAATCCCGCTTCCTGATTGTTATCTGTTCTCCGCATGCTGCGCAATCTAAATACGTTAATGAAGAAATCCGTTTTTTTAAATCTTTAAAAAAAGAAAAATACGTTCTTTCCTTGATTGTGGATGGCGAACCCCATGCCTCCGAGTACCCTGATTCGGATCAGCAGGAATGTTTTCCTGAGGCACTCAAGTATGCACTAGACTCTGCCGGACAAGTTTCTACACAGCGTATGGAACCCATAGCAGCCGATATAAGGGAAGAAAAAGATGGCAAACAGAATGCGCTGTTAAAAATTCTTGCCGGCATATTGGGGATAGGTTTCGATGCTTTAAAACAGCGGGAGCAGGAAAGACAATTACGCCTCTATATGATACTGGGCGCTATCAGTCTGTCAGTATTATTGGTTGTATCCGGCCTGGCAGTGCTGGCCTGGACGCAGCGGCATTAAAGCAGGCAATCAGGCGTTCTGAAAACTCTTGAGCCTGAATCCAGAGGCCATTTTGACCTTATTATTGTCAGCCCTGATGGAAAACGCGTAGCTGCACGTAGAGCCAATAAAATCGTTGTTTGGGATATTGACTCACAACAACCAATATTGTCACTGACAACGAAAGGCGTGTCCACTATAAAACATATCGCTTTCAGTCCAGATAGCAACCAGCTTCTTGAAGTGTCCGGTGCTTCTGTGCGGGTGCATAATATTGATAGTGGAGAGCAGGATCTGCGGGTATCTGGCGCTATTTTAACCCATGGGCAAATCAGTCCGGACGGGAGATTAATCGCAGCATCCAGTTCAGATGGTCATAATATAACGCTTTGGGATAAAAAAACCGGATCTGCACTCAGTCATGTCTCAACCGGGAGCCGGGCTAACTCGGTGGAATTCAGCCCGGATGGAAAATGGCTGGTTGCAACGAGTGAGTCAAGCGGCTTGAAATTATGGCATCTGGATAATAAAAGTGAGCGGGTAGTGGTCAAATTTGACGTTTCACTGAGAACAAAATTACAGCCGCCCACACTCTGGCAGCCACTTAGTGGACTAAGGCTCGCATTGGGGAACAATAAATATATACGCCCTGTTCAATTCAGCTCTGATAACAAAGTAATTCTGGCCACAGGTCCAAAAAATAATGCCTCAATATACGACTCAACAACGGGTGAACTAAAACAGCTTTATGGGGGGCATGAAAATTCAGTAACAACGGCTCAATTTGGACCCTTGGAAAAAGTTTTAATTACTTCTGGGAACGACTATCGTATTAAAAAGTGGCATGTGGATACAGGAAAAATAATTAGCACTTACAATGGCCCAAAAACACTCCCCAGAGGAACGGACATAAGTCCCGATGGCAATAAGATTGCATCCGTCTGGTGGAATGATGAAGTCTGGATCTGGTCAGATACTGGTAAAGCCATTACTCAACTCAATACAGACCATAAGCAGCGTTATCTATCGCAAGTCAGTTTCAGTGCTGATGGAGCCCAACTGCGCTTAATAGGTGCATCGGAAGTGAGTGCCTGGGATACCCGGTCATGGGAGAAAATCTCCACCATCATTGCCACTGAACTTTCAGATGCCCAGGTTCTCATGGGTACCGCTGAAAATTATGTGCTATTTACCGATACTCAGGGGCAAATGGAAGTTGTATCCCTAGACAACAAACAACAAAGACTGGTGCTTAAACCTAGAATAATCAGTTGAACCTATTACGAGTGCCCATCTTAAGATAAGTA
>CBDTVA010000261.1:0-4681 GCA_965363935.1 uncultured Gammaproteobacteria bacterium
GGGGGTAATAATAGCTTTTACATTGTATAAGCGAATCTGGCCGATGCTCAGCTCGTTAATATGCGTCTTATGGCCATTGCTTCTGCCATTTGCCGTTGAAATGGGAATTATGCGACCTTTTTTCAGCCCTAAGCGATTAGCCTGCCGTTCTGGAATCGCTACATAGGTTGCCCCGGTATCCAGAAGAAAAACGGCTTTCTGGCCATTAATGGCGCCAGTGGTTACATAGTGACCGCTACGATTTTGCCGTAAAATAACTTCAATCTGATTATCAGCAGCTCTGCTCGACTGGACATTTTGATTAGGATTGTGCTGCTTGTTGATGGCGTCCTGAAAAGTATAGGTTAATAAACCCAATCCAATCACCATGGCAACAACGATCATGCCCTGGCCCATGCTTTTGCTATTTTCCTGCTGTCTAGCGTCTTTCATTTATGCAAACTGTTCAGGTACTCTCGGTTTTTTCTTGTAGTTCTTCCAGTACTGCATCCATGGCACGTTCAAACACTGGAGATTCATCCAGTATGCTGGCCTGCTTGTTTCTTAATGCGCTGCTTAATCCTTGCAGAGATTTTTCCGCAATCTGACCGGTTTGGGTAACAAAAATATAGGCGCTGGCATCCTCACTCATCCAGGAAATTTTGGCGCGATAAGTGGTTTTGTCATGCCCAACGAACTCAACCCAGGCACCGGCAGAGAGATTGCGAGCCTGCTGTGTATAGGCATCTTCAATGAGTTCTGCATCACCATTATCAGTAATGGCCTGCTCTGAACCGTCATCCAGAGAGGCTAGCAGATCTTCTTCATCAAGAACATCCAGATTTGATAGATCGCCGTCAAGCATTACATCTATGCCGGCATCAATACTTTCCAGCTCTTCAGGAGAAAGTCCTGAATTGTCGTGATTTGAAGAAACACTTGCTTCACGGTCTGCCTGGTCAGTTTTCGGCGGGACTGCTTTTCGGAGTCTGTTAGTGGAGATATAGGCAGTACCATTTTGTGATAAGTCACTGTCCTTGATATCCTGACCTTTCATACAGGCAAGATGACAGTTTTGTAAATCCTGCAGTAATTGTTCACGCAGATCTTTAGGGTAATGAATTCTATCCAGTCCACCGTTGAGCGCATTTAGAATTCCGGGGATAACTCTGACCAGCTGTTTCTGACTTTGAATATCAACTTTTGGATCAACGCTCCAGATCAGTGTGTCAACAAAGGTCATGGCCATGTCCCAATCATCGCTTTCCATGCCATTGCTGAAGAAGATATCAAATATGACATCTTTCCAGACTTTTTCCAATAGCAAAATGATATTTTGAGGGAGTTCCTTGCCGCTAATACGTGAGCTGAGTTCTGTGGAAACCAGTTTCAGTGCCGCATCTTTGGATGGGCCTCGTTTGTTTTTAACGCCCTGATTAAGCTGGGTAAGGAACCGGTGCAGATCATCCAGCAATTCTTCAAAAAACGAGGAGTCACTGTCCGGGGTTTGTTCATTGGTCACTCGAGTGACCAGACTTTCCAGTTTCAGATATAAAGGGTTGTCCTTGGCCGTAACATTATCCGTTACTCCCAAACCGGCATTGGCAAGCACATTAAGTAGTTTTCGAGCAGGATGGTTTTTATTTCTGAAAAAACTTTTGTCCTGCAAGGCGATTTTTATAATCGGGATTTGCAGACGGCTGAGCAATGACTTAACCGAATCGACCAGATTGTGGTCATCCAGAATAAAATCAAATAACATACCGATGACATCGATCATGTCATCATCATTTTGATTAATTGCCTGTTTGTGCTGATTCGTTTGCAGGGTCTGCTTTAAGGTTTCTTTAAGTAAACTGCTGGTTGCAGTACCGCTATGCGCCCCTGGGCTGGTTTGACCGCTACCTTGACCGGAATAAGCAAGCTGCAACTCAGGATTTTCCTGGATCATAGACAGAGAGTTCATAACATCTGTCGTGGAGGCATATTGGGCCTGTGGAACCTGTTGTGGATGAGGTTTGTTCTGGGCAATTAATTGTTGCAGCAGAGCATAGGTTTGAGCATCTCCGGGCTGGGACATGGCCATTGGCTGCTGTATAAATTGCGACAATCCTGCCGGGTTGTCCTGATTCTGCTGCAGCTCAGCGGATTCGTTTTGAACCGGAGTATTGACCGGGATTCCACCCAAATCTGATCCTGCAGGTTGCGGCTGTTTTGGGACTGCGTTTTTATAGGAGATTTTTAAATCAGGCAGTACCCCTGCGTTTGTTAATAACTTATTGGCATTCTTATAAAGATCATCCAGTTTGACAATGATATTAATATCAAATAGCTTAAAAACCAGCAGCTTGACTTTGATCTCGGCATCCAGTGCATTGACTGCCATGGCAAATGCGTTACACAACGATGCTGGTCCCATCGGGTTGTTTTCAGTGTTAATTTTCAAACCGTTATAGAGGTAGGAAATACGCTGATTCAATTGTTTGAGGCTGTCCTTGTTATCCCGTACAGCCTTGGCAATCATATTATGAGTGGCCAGATCTTCCTCAAGATTGTCATCTGCTACCAGGGATAAATCTTCATAATCGGATGTAGCCTGTTCAAGTTTTTTTTCCCCTTGAATTGTTTCAATGGAAAAACCCAGTTCAATATGGCTGATAAATTCTTCATGCGCAATACTGCGGCGCAGGCGGACTATACGCATGGCATCAAAATAGGTGTTTTGATCGCCGGAATTTTCTGACTTCTCGACCATTTCAAACAGCTGGGTATCAACATTATCGAATAATGTTGCAATGGCATCATTTGTCCATTGACGGGTATATTGAATTAAGTCACCTAATGGACCTTTTGGCGTCATTGAGTTTTGTATCCTGGTATCTTGTATTGAATTATGTTTGTGATGATGACTATTCTGTGCTTGTTCAGAACCCGGTTTCTGTCGTCGGCTAAACTGTAATATATTGTCTTTAGATTTCATTTAGAGCACACCTCTTTTCACCCTGCCTGTCTTTGCCACTACAGATGAGTATTGTCAGAATTTGACTTTAGTTTAAACTTAAGAGTTTAAGCCATAATTTAAATCATAATCCTGATAAGTCAATATATCCTTGAGCTTGTCGACAATAACAATAAAAACTTAACGTTTCCAGCGCAGATACCTATAATAAGGGGTGTGTCACCCAATCCATAAATGAACGCATTATTTAAATAATAGATCATTCAGGGGATTTTTTCACTACATTTTTTTTATTAAAATCAAACAAAAGCCTTCTTTTTGCCTTATGTACAATATATCTGATGGTTGGTTTAAACAATCGCACCGAGTTGCATCGCCTAACTTTAATGAACGTCCTGAAAGTATGGCGGTTGATGCAATTATTATTCATTCCATTTCTCTGCCTCCAGGTTGTTATACAGGCCATGATATTGATCAGTTTTTTTCCAATCAACTGGACTGGGACAAAGATCCGTTTTACGATTCGATCCGGGGAATGGAGGTTTCTGCCCATTTATTGATCCGCCGTAGCGGTGAACTGATACAATATGTTAACCTGTTTTCCCGTGCCTGGCATGCGGGGCAATCGCAGCTCTATGATCGGGAAAATTGTAATGATTTTTCCATCGGTATTGAGTTGGAAGGCACGGCTAATAGCCCATTTGAAAAGGCGCAATATGATACTCTGACTGGTGTCGTCAAAGCCCTGCTAGACTATTTCCCGCAAATCAGTAAAGCACGCATTGTCGGACACAGCGACATTGCACCAGGGCGCAAGACTGATCCCGGCTGTGGTTTTGACTGGGACGAATTTAACTCCCTGTTAAACCCTGTTAAACCCTGTTAAACCCTGTTAAACCATGTTAAACCCGGTTAAACAAGGTTAAATAAATAAAAAAGAATGCACACGCAAAAAAGGTCAATATGACAGTTTATACCGGACATTTACGAAAAATGCAGGTTTACTATGAAGACTCAAGTAAACCAGTGGACTATTTTTTGGCCCTCACGGATGCCGATGGACAAATGAATGGAGCACAACCCAATAGTTCGCGCATTGCCTTAAACCCTTTACTTGGGCAGCGGCTGAGCATTCAATATAAACAGGAAATTCATTGTGTGGCCTGTGGTCGGAAAACCAGTAAAAGTTTTAATCAGGGGCATTGTTACCCCTGTTTCAGCCGTCTGGCCGCTTGTGACAAATGTATTATGAGTCCGGAAAAATGTCATTATGAACAGGGTACCTGCCGGGAACCGCAATGGGGGCTGGATAATTGCATGCAGCCCCATTATGTTTATCTGGCTAATTCATCCGGATTAAAGGTGGGTATTACCCGGGGCAATCAGATCCCGATACGCTGGATTGACCAGGGGGCGATTCAGGCATTACCGGTTTTCAAGGTCAGCAGCCGCTATTATTCGGGTCTGGTGGAGGTTTTATACAAACAGCAGATTTCAGATCGTACTCAGTGGCAGAGAATGTTAAAGGGTCAGGTCGAAGAGATGGATCTTGTGCAACAGCAACAGCAATTATACGATCTGTTTTCAGAGCAGGTTACCGGGATGGCCGCTGAGCTTGCGGAAGGTGCTATTGAGCATCTTGAAAATGATGTGATGACAGAAATTCTCTACCCGGTCACAGAATACCCGCAAAAAATCAAGTCATTTAATCTGGATAAACAGGCGCTGGTGGAAGGAACCCTG
>CBDTVA010000262.1:0-4679 GCA_965363935.1 uncultured Gammaproteobacteria bacterium
ACACTTCAAGCAGCTCAGAACAGCATGAGTAAAGTGATTGGTATAACATGGTATAAACTGCTATATGGTGGTACCAAAACCCTTTAAGAATATGTTTTTATAAAGGGTTTTTGGTATATAGAGGTATATCCTGGTAGGAATTTGGTGGAGATGGCGGGAGTCGAACCCGCGTCCAAAAATTTTCTGCCATCAGTCTATTACATGCTTAGTACTACCGGTAGTTTTAATGAGCCGTTGGCGGGTAGCCAGGACAAAAGCTCACGAGTCCGTTTAAGTTTAACCAGCTAAACTCGGACTGAATAACTGGCGAAAGCTGTGTAAAGTGACTTCTGAGTAACCCCCACAGATAAAGGTAGTCAAAAGCTAACCGGTTTTTAAGCAGCTAGAGAGTAATTATCGTCGTTTGCAATTACTTTAATTTTCAGGCGGTTTAACGAGTCGGCTGAAGTTGCTCGGCATGAACATCAGGGGTCCCATCTCTGTCGAAGCCATTTCATCCCCATATTCTAATTATAGGGCCAGCAATACGATTTTTCAATTGCAATACCCGGAGAAAATCATTTTAAACCATTAAGATCGGTTAAATTTAAAAAAAATAGTCAATATTAGGGAAACCACTAATTGCTTATATTAATACATACAAATATACTAGATCCATCACATCAAAATAATAAAAACAATCAATAACTACTATAAGTAACATATAGCGGAGAGTATAAAATGAATAAGTTATTAATTTCTGCAGTAATTGCTGGTGCCACTACTTTATCTATGTCTGCAAGCGCATGGTGGGGTGACGATGGCAATACTGACACTAACTGGAACAGCTCTGGTTACAGCGACATGAATAACAACGCGTATGGCAATGCCTATGGCAATGGCTGGGGCGACGGTTCCGGTGATGCGGACATGGACGGCGACGTAGAAATCACGATTAAAGGCAGCGGTCGTGGCCGTGGTCGTGGTAATACTCGTGGTTCTGCTTATGGCAACGGTTATGGTAGTGGCAATAACAACTGGGACAACCGCATGCAGGGCTATGGTGACAATCGTTACGACAACTCCAGTTATGGTCCTTATGGTTATGCTCCATACCCATATGCACCCGCCCCTGTTGTGGCTCCGGCAACTCAGGCGTCAACACCAGCGGCCAAATAAGCAGAAATTATTAACTCATAGATATAACATTTCAGTTTAACTTATACGACTATAAAAACCGGAATACCCACAATATTCCGGTTTTTTTCTTTATCCAGACACCTTAAATCCAGGCATGGATATCAGATTAAAAACCTGTCCTTTCCATCCTTAAATTAAAGGACCAAAGAGACTAATTAATGGATCTTCATACTCATCCGGACATTCACCCTCAATTAAGCCCCGATAGTTTTGTGGTCGATGCAACAGAACAAAATTTTGAGCAGGTGGCCACCCGGGAATCTCATAAGCGACTGGTTCTGGTTGATATCAGTGCTGACTGGTGCGCACCTTGTAATGTCCTGATGCCTATTTTAGACAAACTGTCGAAAGAATACGCGGGGGAATTCTTGCTGGCCAAGGTTGATGCCGATGAAAATATGCGCATTGCCGGCCGTTATAAAGTCCGTGGCTTCCCAACGGTAATCGCTTTTGTCAATGGCGAAGAAGTTGATCGCTTCCACAGCGCACAAAGAGAGCCTTTTGTTCGGGATTTTATTGACCAGCATCTGTTCTAAAGTCCATTAGCTCTGGACCCATTAGTTCTGAGCCCACTATCTCTGAGCAAAGTACTCGGCAAGGTATTCGTCAAAGCCGATCCGGTCTGCTGCTTCAATAGCCTGCTGTTTTTGTATTGACTGCTCTGCTTCGTCCCGGTAAAAGCGTTCCTGCCCGGCACTTAAATGCAGGTTTTTATAGTAGTGTAAATGTTTTTTGGACATGCGCTCAGCAAAGCGGTGAAAGCTTTCTTGATCCTGGCGCATATCATCGAGCATTCTTGCCGACGGCGTCATATCCGGATGTGCCGCGCGCTCCGTCTGCTTATTCAGACTGGCCGTATAGGGCTTTAGTGGGTCATCTGCATCAAGCAATTCACAAACTCCGGCCATTTCCTGCATGATTTCCATTGCCCATTCTTTCAATGCCTGGTTTTTTTCATTTCTGGACAGTTTTAATCCCGGCATACGGCCCCGGTGGGCCGTCAGCATTTCATTATGATCAATTTCCTTACGCTCGGAAATTTCAATAGCCGGACTGTCATGTAATAGGCAAAAGAGCAGAAAAGCTTCTAAAAAGTATAACTGGCTCTCATTCACTCCCAGAGGATCATAGGCATTGACATCCAGCGAACGCAGCTCAACGTATTTCACTCCCCGCTTTCTTAAGGCCAGAGTTGGTTTTTCATTTCCCTGCAGAAGTTGTTTGGGACGAATGGTGGAATAGTATTCGTTTTCAATTTGTAAAATATTGCAGTTAAGCTGCTGGTACTTGCCATCCACGGACAGACCAAACTTTTCATAATCTTCATAGGGTGTGCTGATGGCCCAGGCCAGGCTATCGATGTAACTGTCAATATTTTTATAACAGGCTTTTATCCCGGTTTCATTTTCCTTGTTATTCTGATAACCGATGTCCCCCATACGCAATGATGTGGCATAGGGTTCATAATAGGTACTTTCATCAAATTCAGCCAGCGTCGTTGAGCTTCCCAGTAAAAAGGATTTACAGACTGCGGGCGAAGCACCAAACAGATAAGGAACCAGCCAGCCCATGCGTTGACTATTGCGGATCAGGTCAAAATAACGGCTATTAATAAAATCCTGTAAGTCCTGTTTATCTCCTTCGACTTCCTGCAGAACCGGCCAAAAAGGCTCCGCAATGGATAAATTAAAGTGTACCCCGGCAATAACCTGCATAACCCGTCCGTAGCGATGTCCGAGCCCTCTGCGGTAAACCGTTTTCATAGTACCGGCATTTGAACTGCCATAGCGAGCCAGAGCAATGCTGGACTCACCGGCTACTACGCAGGGCATACTGGTAGCCCATAATATCTCATTGACAAGATTTTTATAGACAAATTTCTGGGTATATTGCAGAAAAGCCAGAGCATCTTTGAGCACAGGAAAAGGCGGTGTAACAAATTCGATCAGTGACTCGGAATAATCCGTAGTAATGTATGGATGGGTTAAGGCTGAACCCAGGGCTTTGGGGTGTGGTGTTTGTGCAATACCACCGGTGCTACTCACTCTCAGACTTTCTTTCTCAAGCCCAATCTGGTTAACACCTAACAGTCGAGACTCAGGTAAGGCCAGTATGGCAGCAAGGCGTTTTCTGAGGGTAAGGTATTTATCCATTTAAAGGGTTATTCCTGATTCTGTTTTTTTTCGTATAAGCTGCCAACCAGCATTGACTTCTGCAACCATTATTACGGCTCACTCGTCACAACCCCTTATCGTGCCAGCCAATATTCCAGTTCGGGCATTAACTCAGGCGCTCTCTTTTCTGCAGGAGCTTCTGGAGGCGCTGAAACCGCGGTGGTCTGAGCATTTGCTCCAGGAGAACCGGCTTGTGCATCAGCAGGCCTGCTTCCATCTTTTCCTGAATCCATTGCAGCTAATGCTTTTTCTCTTGCAGATAATGTGCCCTGTCTTTGTCCACTTTTACCCTGTGCATCCAGGCCATCGAGAATAACCGGCTGGTAATCCTTATTTTCATTTTCCGGGCTATCATAGTCTACCCGGCTTCGCTCAACCGAATTGAGCAAATCCCCCAACCGGATCTCCTGAATAAAAAAATTTTTATCCCCCAGATAGGAAATATTATAAACCACCCGATCCTGTTCCATTTGCACTAAATCCGCAGATTTTACCGTGGCCAGATTGCGCAAATAATCATCCAGCTCCTGAAAGGCTTTAAAATCACTGACATTATTAACCTGTACCAGAATTCCGTCCTCACTCCTTTCACCAACAACCCGGGTAAACTGCTGAGCCAGTTTATCGGCTAATTCATCCACACCGGAAGCCAGACTGCGCGCCCTTTTTTCGTCACGAATTTCCCAGGATTGAACATTGCCCAGCATCAACAGACTCCATTGACTCACCCATAAACCGCTGGGTTCTTTAAACAAGCGTATGGTAACGGTAGCCTGAGCCTGGTAGCGCCTCGATGCTAATAAAACAGCATCGGTAGAATTACCCCAGATGTCAGTTGCGGACACGCTGGCCTGATCCTGCAGATCGAGAAAGGGGAACTTCATTGAAATACCGCGATACTCTGCCTGTTGGCTGATAATGTCATAGATTTCCGGCGCATCATACTGACTCTGCAAGCTACGCTGGCCCTGAATTTTCTGAGAAAACCAGACCAGTGTAGCCGGTCTGACTTTTCCCCAGATCGGTAAATGTGCTTCTTTTAACACACTGTCGATAGTGGCGGGATTAAAGCGCACCCAAAACCACTTTTCTTTCTCGGCATCGGCTTTTTTTTCAGCGCCAGCATCCGCTTGTATGGTTTTATAATCGTATCGAAATTGTGAAATTGCGCCTTTGGCCTTTTCCAGCATTGTTTTATATGAGGGTGACGTACTCACTTCTGAACGACCGGACACCTTAATCAGAACATGAGTAAATGCTGCTGCAATCAATTCATTTTCACTCTTTCCCGATTCCACTTTGACACTGGCTTCATAAAGCTTGCCC
>CBDTVA010000263.1:0-4636 GCA_965363935.1 uncultured Gammaproteobacteria bacterium
AAGGATATCTTTAAAATCAGTGGTTTTCCAGGCACTTAGGGATTTTGTAAGGTGCAGCATTTCAGAACATTTCCTTTGAGTGATATTGCCTTTCCAGGTAACAGAGCGCAACCATCTTATATTGCCAATGAAGGATGTACCCGGTTGATTTCAGAGATTGGCAGCCCTCTTGTTTCAGGTGAGTAGCGACTGTACTTTGACAGGATAGAAGGATCCATGGGGCCAAAAATCTGCTGCAGTTCTGCCAGGCGTATCCCCTGTTTTACAAGATACATAATATATGAATGCGTTATGCATGCAGTGGTGATTTCATTGGCATTAGCTAAACCAGCATCCACAGCGGCATAAACTAAAATGGCTTCAAGCGTAGCCTCAGAAACAGCCTGGTTTTCATGCCAGGCTGGACAAGGCTCTGTATTTTCAAACAATGACGTTAAGAACTGGTTAAGAGAAATCGTGCGCTGACTTTCCCCAATACCACTGATAACCTTGTTGTTCAAGTCAATGTGTTCCCTCTTTAGCCGGGCAATTTCGCCAACTGTTAAACCACTGAGCAGCAAAGAGATCAGTTGTCTGGCTTTAATATCTGAGTTCTCAAGCAAGGTGTCTAATTCCTCAATACTGACTTCTCTGGGGAACTGTTGTTCAAGAACATTGTTGTGTTTATGTGGCAGGGATTGCGAGGGATTTTGAGTTAATGGCTCATGCACAGTTTGATAGTTATTGATTAAGCCGGGTGCTGAATCCTGGTACATAGGTACACCAGAGATAGAAACTGAGGCTTTTTGCTGCTCCTTGCGGGTTAGAAATTCAACTATCCAGACGCAAAAAAGAGCTAATATAATTGAGGCGAAGAGCGCAATAATAGCATCTCTAGTATAATCAGGACTGATTGGTTCACGGGGAAGGAAGGCACGTTCAATGACTTTAACCTGGGGAAATTTTTCCGCCTGTTTGGCTTCAATTTGTACCAGTCTTTCCTTTGTGCTGCGCTGCAGCAGTTCCAGTCCTTCCAGATCACTAAGCAAAGACTCATGTTCAGCAAATCTTGAACTGAATTCTGTGGCCTCCTGCTTGTGTTCATCGAGCTGTTTTTGTGTTTCACGTAAAGCTTGTTGTGCTGCTTCGAAGTTTTGTTCGGCATCGGATAAGACCACGCTTTGACCGTAATGGCGTTTATTTTGAATTTCCTTTTCCAGATCCTTAATCTGCTTTGGCAGCACATTTAAAGTGGGCTGTAAAGCCAGATAGCTGCGCGTATATTTTCGATCAAATTCGGCTAACTTTTCGCGCAATTCCTGCAGACGTAATTCAAGTACCCGCATTCCACGCTTGTCCTCATCAGGTACAACTATTTTTCCTTCGGCAATAGCCTTGTTTACCGCATCAAAACGGGCTTTAGTTTTAATGGCTTCCTCGCTGGCATCACTGAGGGATTTATTTAAGCCTTTAAAACGAGCCAGTGACTGGTTTTCAAAAATATTTTCACGACCCAGTGAGGTGATATCATTGATATTCCTGAATTGCTCCAAATCACTTCTTTTAATTAAAATAGTCTCTTCCAGTCCGGCAAGTTCTTCTTGCAATGCCTCAATCGTCGCCCCGGTGGTTTGTCTGATTCCTTCAGCGCGCCTGTCCAGATAGACATCAATCCAGTTATTAATGAGAGGGAATAAAATTTCAGCCTGATATCCGGTAGCGGCCAGTTCAACCAGATTGGTTTCAGGTATGGCCTCTACAGTCAGCATACGCCTTAGCTCAGGGGCCGTTAACTCTTTTGCGAAGGGTTTACTCACGGCAGTGTTTTTTTGCTCCAGATCCCGGTACATACGATTCAGGGTCTCATCCAGGAGCGCCTGTCCGGTAAGAATTTGTCTTTGTATGGCAACGTGCTGGATATCGGCATCACTGCTTGGCTGATCGATAGCAGTTTGAGCAACTGTCAATAAGGTTGCATAACTGCGAAACAGTGCCGGGCGGCTGTAGAGATAAGCAAGACTAAGGATTGCACTGAGGAGAAAGACCACCGTGAAAACCAGTAATCTGCGAGATTTATACCAGGGTTCAGGGCCGGATTCTGGCCGGTTGACGTGTTTTTGGTTAGACAGAATTTCTATTTGAGGAAAGAAATTATCCATAATTTAAATACTCAGGTTTATTAAATCAGGCCAGGACGCTCTTTATTTGCATTTAGTATATAACAAAACGCATCGTTTTGATTACTTTCAATCATAAGTTGAAACAAAATAATCAAGTGGCGGGTTTTCCCGAATTGACGTGTATGAGCAGGTAAAGTACTGTGTTGTGTGGAAATGACCCCTGTCTCCAGGAGCGGAACCAAGGACTACACACCAATATTTTATCTGCTGCTGATATTTCATATCTTTGGAGGATGAGAGTGTGGTCGTATGTATTGATAGCAATAAATTGATAAAGGAAACTGAGTTGAAAATAAAACTAACAGCATTTGTCATAAGTCCCATCGCACTAGTGTTGACGCTAGGTTCTGGTGCAGTAAACGCCAGTGACGATGAGTTGTCACCTATTGAAGAATTGGGGGAAAAGATATTTCTTGATAAGAAGCTTTCCCTGCATAGAAACCAGGCCTGTGTCAGCTGCCATGACCCCAAGGCAGGCTGGACCGGTGGAATTTCTGAGTTTAACGAGCACGGGAGCGTCTATGAGGGCTCCATTAACGGTGCATTCGGTAACCGTAAACCCCCCAGTTCTGCCTACGCAAGTCTGGCGCCAATCTTCTATGCCGACTATGGTAACCGGTTGCTCGGTAACAACATCGAGGCGCTGACCGAGAACCCGAAATTCGTTGGCGGTAACTTCTGGGATGGCCGTGCGACGGGCTGGGAACTGGGTAATCCTGCAGCCGATCAGGCCCAGGGTCCATTCCTGAATCCTGTCGAACAGGCACTGCCGGATGCCGCGTGTGTTGTGAACCGGGTTTGCGAAAGCAGCTATGGTGAGTTGTTCGATACGGTATGGAGTCCGAATGTCTGTATGATTACCTGGCCAAAAAATATCAATGGCACATGCAGTCAGGAAGACGGCGTGGTTGAACTCACTGATGCGGATCGCAAAAAAGTGGATGCCGCTTATGACCGTATAGCCTTATCTATTGCTGCTTTTGAAGGTTCCAAGGCGAGTAATGCCTTTACCTCCAAGATCGATGCCCATCGGGCTGGCGAATATGACTTTACCCCTGAGGAGATCCAGGGCCGTGATATTTTCCGTGGCAAAGGCAAGTGCGGAGCCTGTCATGTTGGAACCAAAGGTCCGGGTGATGCGCCTCCATTGTTCACCAATTTTACCTATAGTAATCTGGGTGTGCCGAGAAATCCGGAAAATCCTTTCTCGATAGCAAACCCTGAGTGGCAGGATCCGGGTCTGGCAGGTTTTCTGGAGACCGTTCCCGACTTTGACCAGTATACGGGCATCAACCTGGGCAAACAAAAGGTAACCACCCTGCGTAATGTTGCACTGGGTTCATGTGAGTCAGCGTCAGATGAAGAAGATGACGAGGATGAGGATGATAGCCATCATGGTAAGAAGAACGGTAAGAAGAACGGTAATAATAACAACTGCATCGTCAAAGCCTATATGCATAACGGCTACTTCAAGAGTCTGAAGAGTGTAGTGCATTTCTACAATACTCGTGACACTAAACCGAGCTGCGAGAGCCTGGGGATCGATGATGCAACCGAGGAGACAGCTCTTGCCAACAACTGCTGGCCTGAACCTGAAGTGGCCGAAAACGTTAACACTGTCCTGCTGGGCGACCTGAAGCTGACCGAGGAGGAAGAGGATGCGCTGGTGGTGTGGATGGAAGCAATGAGCGATGGCTACTTTGAGCAGGAAGATTAATAATGCATTAATGCTCAATTGATAGTGCTGATATAGAGTAGTGAGGCCCTGTAACAGGGCCTCTTTTGGTTCAGAAGCAGAATTTTTGGTACAGAGTTTTAGTCTCTGAGAAGCTTGTTGATTCCGCTGTTGAAAATAGACCTGAACAATTGTGATCTTGCCCCTCTAAATACCCGAAAGCCCGGTAAACCCCCATGTTTAATGTCCTGAAACCCATTTTTATATGGGGATTTCCTGTATCGTTTTATCATCGTTTTCGCACTAATATGTACTTAATAAGATTGAGAAAAAATAATATCTGTTTTAAAAAAGGAGTTGCAAATGGCCATCACGAAAAAAAGCAGGATCAATGAAAATAAGCTGAATATTGAACTGGAAAAAATTTTAAAAGACAGTCAGTATGATATGCAGGAACGGACGCTTTCAATATTGCATGAAATAGAATCGAATGTTGTGGCAGCAAAAAAAGATGTCCGTCACCATATCTCTAATTTAATGAAAAACTAGGAGCCTGTCGGAGAATAGATAATCTTCGGGAATACGGAGACAGGCTTATGTTGTTTTGTGCAAACGGTTTTAATCCGCTCAATGCCTTCCAATGCCGCCCTGAAAAAAATAACCAAGAGAACAAACAGTGCGCCCAAAGTCAGAGAAGTCAGATGCCAGCCTTCACCCTGATCCTGAAATCGGCATTCAGGAATAGCCGACCTGAATGTTAAGATGATATACTTAACAGCCCGAATGCATAATTAAGGAATAA
>CBDTVA010000264.1:0-4630 GCA_965363935.1 uncultured Gammaproteobacteria bacterium
CTCAGATAGGAAGCTGCAGCATCCACTAAATACCGACCTTGCAAAGTAGTGCGTCCAAGCAACATCCGAAAACGCATGGTGTCTCGATTAGTAAGAGTAATTTCAGTCTCATGTTGCTGGTCACCGATGATTACTCTCGTAAGGATCACACAGCGTTGTTCGCGATGGCCGCCGGAATCCGAAACCTGACGACGCTCCAGTAGCCGGGATTCACAGACAATAACGCCCTTTTTACTCTTTTGTACAGGGTGAATCCCGAAACGTACAAATTCCTTGTTTTGACGGTGAAATGTCTCAACAAAAAATGCATGCAGGCAGGAAGTTCTGGCACCGGTATCGACCTTGGCTTTAATACGAGGAATAGATAAATCCGGAAGTTCTACCCACTCTCGCCACCCTAATATAGGTTTATGCACAAACGCTTCCATCAATCAAATAAAGGGTCATCGGTATGAACAGTATGAAACGATTCAACATGAACTGCGACATCGCTGGCATCATCTTTAAAACGGGCAATATGATATACCGCATCACCTTCGTGAACCAGGGGTAGCTCCAAACGCCCAATAACAACGCCATTAATGTTAGAACTGATCTCACGTCGTTCACCACTGTATGGATCATCAATATAACCCAGCACATCACCTTTCTCAACAGATGCCCCCAGGGCAATTCGAGTGCTGAGCATCCCACTTTCAGGGGCACGTATCCAGCTACTGCTTCGAGCTATAAAGGGAGTATGTTTAGGCTTTGCTCTCTTTTTTTGAGAGCCTAGCATACCCAGTTCTTTCATCACACTGATAATACCCGCTTGTCCGGCACGAATGGACAATTCATTAAAGCGCAATGCCTCGCCGGCCTCATACAATAACATTGGGATACCCAGATCTCCCGCAGACGCTCTTAGTGAACCATCGCGTAATGACGAATTCAACAATACCGGTACGCCAAAGCTTTTAGCCAGTTGCTCCGTTTCCGGATCATCCAGGTTCGCACGAATTTGCGGCAGGTTGGTTCGATGTATTGCCCCTGTATGCAAATCGATGCCATGTGTACACTGTTTAACAATTTCTTGCATAAAAATATAGGCCAGCCGCGCAGCCAGAGAACCACGTTCCGAACCGGGAAATGAACGATTCAAGTCGCGGCGATCCGGAAGGTAACGGCTTTCATGGATCAGTCCATAGGCATTTACGACGGGTACCGCTACGAGTGTACCCTTCAGCCTGGAAAGGGCCTTTAGAGCCAGTACCCGCCGGATAATTTCAATTCCGTTTAGCTCATCTCCATGAATTGCGGCACTGATGAAGAGTACTGGACCTGCGAGCCTTCCATGCAGAACATGAATTGGCATACTCAAACTTGTATGTGAGCTGAGTTTCGGCATTGGCAAATCAATGATGGTTCTTGTCCCGGCTGCGACTTCTTTACCTGCAATGTGAAATGCCTGGCGCATGAATCTCAGCCTCTACCCCGGGTTTTAGTTAAACCGGAACGTTTTGAGTTTTCAGCCAGGCGCTTTTCGATAAATTCTATCTGCAATCCGGCAATATCCTTACCGGTGGCGCTCTCGATGCCTTCCAGTCCCGGAGAAGAGTTTACTTCCATAACAACCGGACCATGATTTGAACGCAGAAGATCCACTCCCGCTACGTTTAAGCCCATAGTCCTGGCAGCGCGCACCGCTGTGGAGCGTTCTTCGGGAGTAATACGAATCAAGCTGGCGCTACCGCCACGATGCAGATTGGAACGAAATTCACCTTCCTTGCCCTGACGTTTCATAGAAGCTACCACCTTGTCTCCAACCACAAAACAACGGATATCAGCACCATCGGCTTCTTTAATGAATTCCTGCACCAGGATATTGGTTTTTAAGCCCATGAATGCTTCGATAACGCTTTCAGCCGCTTGCTGAGTTTCAGCCAATACGACACCTATACCTTGTGTACCTTCCAGAAGCTTTATAACAAGGGGAGCACCGCCAACCATTTTGATTAGATCCTGGACATCATCCGGCTTGTGGGCAAAACCTGTCACGGGTAAACCGATACCTTGTCGCGATAATAACTGCAATGAACGTAATTTGTCTCGTGAACGGGAAATAGCTACCGACTCATTCAGAGGAAAGGTTCCCATCATTTCAAACTGACGTAAAACTGCGGTGCCATAGAAAGTAACTGAAGCACCTATGCGGGGAATGACCGCATCGAACTCTTTCAGGTTTTCACCTCGATAATGCACGCTGGGACGGTTTGATGTAATGTTCATATAACAGCGCAAAACATCAATGACACGAACTTCATGGCCACGCTGTTCAGCAGCTTCGATCAGGCGCTTTGTTGAATATAATTTTGCATTGCGGGAAAGAATTGCGATCTTCATAAAGTATCCTGTTATTTTTGTAATCCGGTTTGTTCGTGAAGTTGAACTATTTTTTGCTGTGAGTAATCATTATAAACCAGTATTGCTTTCAGACACGTTTTTAATAAAATTATGCCTCTTCTATTGCCTTCATAAATTCAGTTTTTCGGGCTTGAATGGCTTCTTTGGCATTGACCACATGTTCAATAAAATCAATAATTTTAACTTGAAGTTTGGTTCGATTGAGCCTGTTAATACGCATAATTCCACCTGGACTGAGGACATTCACTTCAATCAACTTACCATTAATGATATCGATACCCACAAGATAGAGACCATCGCGAACCAGTTTAGGGCCAATGAGTTTACACAGCTCCTTTTCATCTCTACTGAGCACATGTTTCACCACGCTGCCGCCCGCATGGACATTGGAACGTACTTCTCCCGAGGCAGGAATGCGCTTCATGGCACCGATAGCTTCACCATTAAGCATTAAAATGCGCACGTCCCCTTGCTCAGCACCTTCAACATATTCTTGCAATATGACATAATTTCCACGCTCATTACTGTTAATATAGAATTCCAGGAGGGAATGGAAACTATCAATCGCTTGTTTTTCAACCATAATAACGCCACTGCCACCAAAGCCATCCAGGGGTTTCATAATCATTTTTTCTGTGGCGGAGTCTTTCAATACGGACTCTAAATATTCAGGCGTTCTGGACACATAGGTTTTCGGAATAAAGCGATTATTGGGATCATCGAAAGAGGAGGTATAGAGTTTATTATTAGCAATGCGCAAGCCATCAATGTCATTCATAATAAACACATCATCTCTGACTGAGTCCAGAAAGTTCAGGGCTGTAACATTCAAAGGGGGATCGGAACGCATAACAATGGCATCAAAACCGCCCAGCGGGAGCTTCATTTTGCGAAAGCGTGCCTTACTATAGAATGTTTTGATATTGGCAGGGACAGCATCCAACTTAACAAATACCTGGCAAAATGCTAAAGCAGACGATTCGCGCATGGTCAGATTATGCACTGTTGCTAAAGCAACTGTATGTTTTCTGGAAACACCCTCGTGAATAATGCGAATGGTGGAATCACTGTCTGGATCAATCTTGTCCCAGGGGTCCATTAAAAATAGGATATTCATAAGCGAGAATCTCTGTCAGTATCACCACAATAATGAACAAATGGTGAACAAATGGTGAATAGTTTAATAAACTGCTAATTGTACTGTTAAACCCACGTTCTTACGACAAAAAAATAAATTTATAGAGTATAATCATGCCAGCCTGTCCACTTCGGTTCCATTGATTTAGTAATTACAACGAAACTACTTTTTATATTAGCCATGAGATATATACCGTGAAGCTCACACTCCCCTCGAGTAAACAGTTCTTTGGTCTGCTATTTCTTGCATTCTGTTGTCTTTCAGGCAGTGCATGGGCACAAAATACAGAAGATGGCACAAAAAACAATGACAGCATTCGTCATCACATTGATGTATTAGCGGAAGAAGCCTCAAGTATTGCCAGAAAATTGTCCGACATATCTGAACAGCGAGAACAGCTGAACACACGCATAGCTGAACTTGCATTACGTTCCATAGAACAGACTAAAGTCGAACGAGCCAGATTAGATGTGGAAACCCAAAATGCAGAAATGAAGTCCATTAAACTGGACATAATGACTGCAGAGCAACAAAAAGAAGCGCTCATAACGTCCATCACGAGTCTGAAGAATAATCTGCAAACACTTACCTCTTCCCAACCCAACGAAACGATAAAAAATGAAATTATTCAAACCCAAAAGAGCCTGTCAGACAAAGAAATACTGCTGGAACTGGGACTAAAACAGATCAGTGTACTGGGTGACCGCAAACAATTAGTATTCGAACGCCTTAGACTAAAAGAACAATGGCTGACAGAAATACAGAAGACCTATAAAAATCAGCAGGAGCAGCTTAGAGAGCAAAATTTTGAAGAGATAGAGAAACAACTGGGTGAGGAACGGGCTATTTGGCAACAAAAGGCCCGGGAATACAGTGCAAAATTGGACCAATACAACAGTGCTCCCTCTGCTTCTCAGTCAAAACTGGAATCCATCGAAGCGTTTATTCTGGAAGCCGAGGATTCCATTTTCCTGATTGATACCCGATTAAAAACAACCAAGATGCAAGTCAAATTAGAAGAGTTGACCATAAACAAAGCAGACATTACTCCAGGCATCAAAGAATTGACCAGCATAATAGCAGAAATGG
>CBDTVA010000265.1:0-4629 GCA_965363935.1 uncultured Gammaproteobacteria bacterium
GTAAACGACCTTTGGGTGTACATAGACCACTCATATGCGACAGAGTGGAACTCACCGCATTGATGTCATTGGTCAGTTGACCCTGTAAAAAAGTTTGTTTATCCTCTCCGCTGACTTCTATAAGGCCAAGCCATGATAAATCCGTCAGGTACAGTTCACCCTTTAAAGTTGTATTGATGGTTGTATTGTTCGTTGCATCCACAGACTGTGCAAAACTGACTTCCTGCTGATCACTAAATGTAGCACCGAAATCGCTAAGAAAATTAAACCAATTGTTTGACATAAGCTTGATCTACTCTTAATTATGTATATGCTGTATACATATAATGGCGATTAACTTTAGAATCAAGACAGATTCTGTCATATCGCCCCTTTATCCTAAAAACTGCTGCTATTTTCTGAACAGGCACCCTAAGGTAAAAGTCATGTATAAAGCCAGGATACGACCTAAAAACCTAGATTTGTTATCAGTAAAATTTCCAATGGCAGCAATTATGTCTGTTGGGCACAGAGCTGCTGGCATTGTCCTTTTTTTATCTCTGCCTTATTTTTTGTATCTGTTGCAGCTGTCTTTAACCAATGAAACCGGTTTTGCACTCGCCAGAGCAGAATTACAGGGACCCTTGGTTAGACTGGTTTGTTTGCTCTTAATTTGGGCGTTGGCACATCATTTTATTGCAGGTATTCGTTATTTCTTACTGGATTTGGATATCTGCATTGACAGGAAAATGGCCCAGAAGTCAGCTGTTATAGTTATGGTGTCAGGGTTTTTAGTCTTTGCCTTTTTTTCCCTGTTGCTGTTTTGACGGGGCAAGGTTTGACAAGAGTTAAAAATTCATGCAACGTGTTTTGAAAAGAGTCACGAGAACTATGTTTTGAAAAGAGTCACGAGAACTATTCTATGAGTTATCAGGCAAAAGGTTTGCAAGCCTGGCTATATCAGCGTTTGACTGCAGCTTTTATGGCTCTTTATATCCTGTATTTTTTAGCGGTTATTCTCTCCACTAAAAACATGACTTATAAGCTATGGGTTGAGTGGTTTTCACATCCTGTTATGAATACTGCTACCGGGTTGTTTTTTTTACACCTGGTGGTTCATGCCTGGGTGGGTATGCGTGATGTGGTACTGGATTATATAGCTAATGATACCCTACGTCTTCTCACTCTGGCCTGCATCAGTTTTTTCCTGACCATCAGTTGCCTGGGTATGTTACGTATTTTATTTTCCCTTTCCTTAGACATTTGAGTAGTATAAGCCTCTAGTGGATATGAGTTACTGGTATGAATTATTGATATGAATATGGTTACAAGAAAATTTGATACTCTGGTTATTGGCGCCGGAGGTGCTGGTTTAAGGGCTGCTTTGCAACTATCCCAGGCTGAAGCCAAGGTCGCTGTTGTGTCAAAGGTATTTCCTACTCGTTCACACACCGTTGCGGCTCAGGGAGGAATGAATGCTGCTTTGGGGAATGTTACTCCGGATAACTGGCACTGGCATATGTACGACACAGTAAAGGGCAGTGACTATCTGGGGGATCAGGATGCCATTGAATACATGTGCCGTGCCGCGCCCGATGCCGTCATTGAACTGGAACATTTTGGTGTGCCTTTTTCCCGTCTGGAAAATGGTCACATCTATCAGCGTGCGTTTGGTGGACAAAGCCAGAATTTTGGCGGTGATCAAGCGTCCAGAACCTGTGCAGCCGCAGATAGAACCGGCCATGCTATGCTGCATTCTCTGTATCAGCAAAATATACGCGCAAAAACCCATTTTTTCGATGAGTTTTTTGCCGTTGATTTGTTAAAAAATAAAAATGGTGATGTGCTGGGGGCAATTGCATTTGATATAGAAACCGGGGAAAAAATTGTTATTGAAGCTAAAACTACCCTGATTGCAACAGGGGGAGCCGGGCAATTGTTTCGCACTAATACCAATGCCAGTATTAATACCGGTGATGGTATGGCGATGGCTCTCAGGGCCGGGATCCCTTTACAGGATATGGAATTTTTTCAATTCCACCCAACCGGCATTGCGGGTAAGGGAATGTTGATCACCGAAGGGGTTCGAGGTGAAGGTGGTTATCTGGTAAATTATGATGGTGAGCGGTTTATGGAGCGCTATGCGCCCCATGCCAAAGATCTGGCCTCACGTGATGTGGTAAGTCGCGCTATTGCTATTGAAATCCGTGAGGGCAGGGGATGTGGTCCCAATAAAGACCACGTTATGCTGAAACTGGATCATCTGGGCAGTGAAGTTATTAAAAAACGATTGCCGGGAATACGCGATACCAGCATGACCTTTTTAGGGATTGATCCTATTGAAGAGTCGATTCCGGTATTTCCCACAGCTCACTATACCATGGGTGGAATTCCCACCAATCGTTTTGGACAGGTTGTGGTTCCCATTGCCAAGGGATCTGAAGAAGAGATCCCCGGTTTGTATGCAGCGGGTGAATGTGCCTGTGCATCGGTGCATGGTGCCAATCGCCTTGGAGGTAATTCCTTACTGGACATTGTGGTATTTGGTCGTGCGGCCGGCAATCATATTATCGACTTTCTCAAGACTCATCGCTATCATCAGGTCTTACCGGAAGACAGTGTTGATTGTGCTCTGGAAAGACTGGATCGTTGGGAACAAAAACAGGACAATTCTGAACAAAGTTATTCGGTACCCCAGTTGAAAGCAGAATTACAGCAGGTTATGGAAGAAAATTGCGGTGTGTTTCGAACAGAAGAAGTACTTATGCAAGGCGTTCGCGCCGTCAGGGAAATCAAAGAGAAATTAAAGCAGGCTCACATAACGGATCATTCTTCAGTGTTTAACACAGCTCGAATTGAAGCGCTGGAATTAGAAAACCTCGTGGAAATTGGCCTGGCTACGGTAATGAGTGCTCAGGCACGCAAAGAAAGTCGCGGTGCACATTCCCGTGTGGATTTTGAAAAAAGAGATGATGAAAAATGGATGAAACACAGTCTTTATTATATCAAGGATAATACCCTGACTTATAAACCGGTGCGAACCAAAGCTATGACTGTTGATACGTTTCCACCGCAGGAACGTATTTATTAACAATAGTATTTCTATAGTATCTCTATTTTGTATTAACTTTTTTATCAACGTTGATGAATTTTATTCTAGGCTGAACGGAACACAGGATACTATTAATGCGCTTTACCATCTATCGATTTAATCCTGAAACTGATATCACGCCATATATGCAGGAATATGAATTATCTGCTCTGGAACCGGGAACCATGTTGCGTGATGCCATGCTGCGTATCAAAAATGAACAGGATGAATCGTTGTCATTTCGTCATTCCTGCGGTGAGGGAGTGTGTGGTTCTGATGCTATGAATATCAATGGCAGCAACGGCCTTGCCTGTATCACTCCGGTTGCAGAACTCAGGGAACCCGTTGTGATCCGGCCATTACCCGGTATGCCTGTCATTCGTGACCTGGTGATCGATATGACTCAGTTTTATAACCAGTACCGGTCTGTCAAACCCTGGTTGATAGTGAAAGATCCGGTGCCTGAGGTGGAATTCAAACAAACACCTGAACAACGGGATAAACTGGATGGCTTGTATGAATGTATACTGTGTGCCTGTTGTTCTACAGCCTGCCCCTCATTCTGGTGGAATCCTGATAAATTTAGAGGACCTGCGGCCTTGCTGCAAGCCTGGCGTTTTTTATCAGACAGTCGTGATCAGGCCACTGAAGAGCGTCTGGAAGATATGGAAGATCCTTATAAACTATTCCGCTGCCACAGCATTATGAATTGTGTCGATGTCTGCCCGAAAAAACTTAATCCCACCAAAGCTATCGGCAATATTAAAAAAATGATGCTAAAAAGAATGTTATAATGACTGTTGTGAAGTCTTGGCCATTGTTTCAAGGTAAAAAAAGTTTCAAGGTAAAAAGTTTCAAGGTAAAATATTGCAAAACAAAACCAAGCAAAGTAAGAAAAGATTACAATGGCAATGCCGACGAGGCATGCTGGAAGTGGAATTGTTCTTGAACGATTTTCTTGAATACGATTACGACTATTTGCCCATTGAAAAAAAACTCTTATTCGAGGATTTATTAATGATCATTGATCCGGTATTATTTGACTATCTTATGGGAACACAAGAGCCGGATGATCATGGACTCAGGGACATTGTCCACACAATTAGAGAAGCTACCCGCCAGCGGGTTAACGCTTAAGCTAAACACTTCATTTCATCTTATCTGCATTTATCTGATATTTTTTCTGCTGATATTGATATCGTTGTTTTTATTGCCTGTTTCTATTGGACAACTATTGCTCGTGATGGTTGTTTTAACAGGCTATTGTCAGCGGATATTCAGAAAACACCTGCTGTTAAGCCGTCCTGACTCAATAGATAAACTGGTCTTTACCGAACTTGACTGGTGTGCTATGCAGCTAAAAAATGCCCGGGTGCTCAAAGCCGATATTCTGGCCAATACGTTTATAAGTGAATTTCTGGTGGTTGTGAATTTACGAGAGTCATTAACCTTGCATGAGTCCTTAAGATTGAATGAGTCATCAACCATAGAAGAGTCATCAACCGTACAAGAGTCATCAACTGTACAAGAGTCCTCAACTTTATAAACGTATTGGCCAG
>CBDTVA010000266.1:0-4625 GCA_965363935.1 uncultured Gammaproteobacteria bacterium
GTGTTGTATACACTGTGCCGGCAGCGACAACTTCCAGAGCGGTATTGAAGTTCAGTGCCCTTTTTTGCACATATTCACGACAACGCTCCAGGATTAAAAAGGCCGCATGTCCTTCGTTGATATGCCAGACCGTGGGTTGAATATTTAATGCCCGAAGCAGCCTGACTCCACCAATACCAAGAATAATTTCCTGCTGAATACGGGTATTGATATCACCACCATAAAGCTGATAAGTGATGGTGCGATCGTGTTCAGTATTGTCTTCAATATCACTATCGAGCAGGTAGAGTGTGATATGACCTGCCTTGGCCTGCCAGACTTTTAATGTCACTGTCCGGCCGGGAAAATCGACTTCAATATGCACTTCCTTTTTATCGATAACCACAGGCTCTACTGGCAGGTCATTGAAATTAATCGAATTATAACGGGCAATCTGGTTGCCATGTTTATCTATGTCCTGATTGAAATAACCGCGCCGGTATAAAAGTCCAACGCCAACAAACGGGATACAGATATCACTGGCCGCCTTGCAATGATCTCCGGCCAGAATACCCAGACCGCCGGAGTAAATTGGAAAGCTTTCATGCAGACCAAATTCAGCACAAAAATAAGCCACCAGATCGGATTCCGGATCCAGATAGGCTGAAATACCCGAGGTGTTTTTTTCTTCCAGATAGGTATCATAGGAGGAAAGAATGCGATTGTAGTCCTGCATAAAAATACGGTCCTGGCAGGCATTTTCCAGTTTTTCCTGGGCTATTTGCCGGACAAACACCTTGGGTGTATGACAACATTCTTCCCAAAGCGTTTTGTCCAGCCGATAAAACAGGCCGCGTAAGTGTCGATCCCAGCTATAGTAGAGGTCATTTGACAGTTCACACAGGCGCTTGAGCCGCTCTGGAATATTGGGACGCACTTCAATGCTGAAGCTTTGACCATACTGGGAATACATAATTGATTTTTCCTTTGCTTAATAACAAAAACCAAGCTACATTATAGCCATCTTTATGTCAGATACTATTATTATAGTATTTAATTTTTTCATAGCTGAATTGTATATTTAAGGGGATTTAAATTGGGAAAGCAGGCTTTTGCATTTGAAGAGGGAGACGGTAAGAACAAAACATTATTGGGCGGTAAGGGGGCCAATCTTTGTGAAATGACGCAAATTGGTCTGAATGTACCATCCGGGTTTGTGATCACCACGGAAACTTGTCTGTCGTATCTGGCTTCTGATGACGGAGCCTTGCCGGAATCCCTGATGGCCGAAGTGCGGGCGCAAATGGGTCAACTGGAAGAAAAAACCGGTAAGAAATTCGGCAGTGCCAGTGATCCCCTGCTGGTTTCTGTTCGCTCGGGCTCGGCCATGTCAATGCCGGGGATGATGGATACCATCCTGAATCTGGGCTTGAACAGTGAAACCCTGAAAGGTGAAATTGAACAGACGGGCGATGCACGCTTTGCCTATGACGCCTATCGACGTTTTATTCAACTTTTTGGCAAGGTTGCGTTAGGTATTAGCGACGAACCCTTTGATGAAGTGTTTGCGGAAATTAAAAACTCTAAAGGCATTAAAGAGGATATTGGCCTGTCGGAAGATGAGCTGGCGCTGACCTGTGACGAATTTTTAAAGATTGTTAAACAGCAAACCGGACGCACATTCCCGGAAGATCCCTATGAACAGCTGGAGCTGGCAATAAAAGCTGTGTTTAATTCCTGGATGGGCAAACGTGCTATTGATTATCGGCGCGAATTTAATATTACTCCGGACATGGCCAATGGTACAGCAGTTAATATTGTCACCATGGTGTTCGGTAACCGGGGCGACGATTGTGCCACGGGAGTCGGTTTTACCCGAAATCCGGGTACCGGTGAAAATCAGATGTACGGCGAATACCTGACCAATGCTCAGGGTGAAGATGTGGTTGCCGGGATCAGAACTCCAAAAGCCCTGGAACAACTGGTTGAAGAAATGCCGGAAATGCATAAGCAACTGGAAGAATTGCGTGCCAGACTGGAAAGCCATTATTGTGAAGTTCAGGACTTTGAGTTTACTATTGAAAGGGGCGTCCTGTACTGCTTGCAGACCCGCAATGGCAAAATGAATGCAGTTGCTATGGTCAGAACTTCAGTAGAAATGGAGCGGGAAGGGCTGCTTAGCAAAGAACAGGCTCTGTTACGCATTAATCCGCAGCATCTTGAGCAAATGCTTTACCCGCGACTGGATCCCAATGTTCGTGTTGATGCCATTGCGCAGGGGCTGCCTGCTTCACCTGGAGCCGCCAGCGGTATGGCTGTTTTTGATGCTGACAAAGCGGAACAGCTGGGCAATGAAGGGAATATGGTGATCCTGCTCAGAGAAGAAACCAAACCGGAAGACATTCATGGTTTTTTCGCCTCACAAGGTATTCTGACCAGTCGTGGCGGTAAAACCTCACACGCAGCCGTAGTGGCTCGCGGCATGGGTAAACCCTGTGTCGCCGGAGCAGAAGGCATCAGTGTCGACATTAATCTGCGGCAGGCTAATATCGGTGATATTGTCATCAAGGAAGGCGACTGGATCACCCTGGATGGTACCAGCGGCAAAGTCTATCAGGGGCAAATTGCCACAGTGGAATCGGAGTTCACGGCAGAACTGAATACTCTGCTCGGCTGGGCAGATGAAGTTGCCCGACTCAAGGTAATGGCCAATGCAGATACACCCGATGATGCAGCAAAAGCCATGAAATACGGCGCCATGGGCGTTGGCCTGTGTCGTACCGAACGAATGTTCAATGATCCCGAACGTCTGCCCATAGTGATTGAAATGATTGTGGCGGACACTAAATTAGAACGACAGGAAGCACTGGATAGATTGTTGCCTATTCAGAGAGCCGACTTTAAAGGCCTGCTTGAAGTCATGTCAGCTAAAAATGTGATCATTCGCCTGCTGGATCCGCCTATTCATGAATTCCTGCCTTCTGAGCCTCAGCTGCAGCGTGAAATTGAACAGCTTAAACATCTTTATGATATGGCGGCCGGGGCGAATGTGTTAAGCCATTCCATGAATCTGCTTGACAGTGATGCCGGCCGACGCGTTACAGACAAAGTACCGTTACCTTCTGTTGTTGATCCGTCTCTGGTTGAGGAAGCCATTAATAAAAAAATAAGTATGTTGAAAAAAGTTCGCTCCCTGTATGAAACCAACCCTATGTTGGGACATCGCGGGGTTCGCTTGGGGATAACATTCCCGGAAATATATTCCATGCAGATACGGGCTATCCTGGAAGCCACTGCTGAATGTGTTGCTCAGGGCCTTGATGTCCGGCCGCAAATCATGATCCCTCAGGTTTCAACGGTGGAAGAACTTAAATTCATCAAGCAGTTCGCGGAGTCGATTCATGCTGAAGTTGAGAAGAGTTATAACCTGAAGGTGGAGTATAAATTTGGCTCCATGCTGGAAGTGGTCAGGGCCTGTATGCGCGCTGAATCGCTGGCAGAAGTCGCTGAATTCTTCTCTTTTGGTACCAACGATCTGAGTCAGGCAACATTCTCGTTTTCGCGGGAGGATGCGGAAAACAAATTCCTGCCGCTTTATAATGAACGTAATATCCTCCAGGATAATCCTTTTGAAGTACTGGACAGGAAGGGCGTCGGTAAATTAATGGAGCTGGCTATCAAATGGGGCAGAGGCTGTCGCGAAAATATGTCTATTGGTATTTGCGGTGAACACGGCGGTCACCCGGATTCAATCCAGTTCTGTCATCAAATTGGCCTGGACTATGTTTCCTGTTCCGGACCCAGAGTACCAATCGCCCGTCTGGCAGCGGCACATGCATCGTTGTGTGAGTAAGTGTTCTATTGTAGGTTGGGTTAGGCTGCTTTTTGCCGTAACCCGCCGAGGTGTCTGGCGATAATGCCGGGTTACGCTGCGCTAACCCAACCTGCAAATTAGCTTCTAAAAATTTTCGGTTGATGTAAACAAACCGACCCGCAGATCTTTCATGGTATAAATTTCCTTGCCATCCACCAGCATGGCTGCATCACCAACACCCATAATAAGGCGGCGTGTGATAACCCGCCTGAGATCAATTTTGTAGGTCACCTTTTCGGCAGTGGGCAGCACCTGTCCGGTAAATTTGACTTCTCCTACACCCAGAGCGCGACCACGGCCGGGGTTGCCCAGCCAACCGAGATAAAAGCCGATTAATTGCCAGACGGCATCAAGACCAAGACAGCCCGGCATGACCGGATCACCCTGAAAATGACATTTAAAGAACCACAGGTCAGGATTAATATCCAGTTCGGCGATGATTTGTCCCTTGCCATGCGTGCCGCCGTCTTCATTGATCTCAATAACGCGGTCAATCATCAGCATATTAGGCAGCGGCAATTGGGCATTGCCCGAGCCAAACATTTCACCCCTGCCACACTGGAGTAGTTCTTCACGGTTAAATGAGCTTTGTCTTTTCATACGTTGTCTTTTTATTTTTTTATAACAGTAATGGGTTCAATATTAAAAAATTAACCTATTCTATCAGACTTTCTTAATGCAGGCACATAAACCCTGCACTTGAACCTAAATTAATCAGTTGAATGCTAAAGATTCAAAAACACTGGACGCTATTAGCTGTTGATAGCTCTAG
>CBDTVA010000267.1:0-4623 GCA_965363935.1 uncultured Gammaproteobacteria bacterium
TGGAAGAAATATTTAGAAAAAATGGGGCAACTGACTGAAATACACTGTTTTAGTTGTTAATATAGATAGAATTCATTAAAAACAGAAAAGCCAACATTTACAGCACCTGGCAACTCTCGGAAGCATCTAAATAATTCCTTAAAGTGAACTGAATGGTTAAATTCAGAAGGTTTAACTTCAACGTAGTCTCTAATGCCAGATATAAAGACAGTACTTAGAATCTAAGATAGATTCGACAAAGATTGATTTGCCATTTTCTGAACTAGTGGAAGGAAAACGGCAAATATTTTTAACTGAAGAGCGTTTAAGTTTTCTAGCCGGTATAACCATAACAGATATACTTCAGGAACTTTATTTACTTGTAAGATACACCTTTATTATAGTCTATTGATAAAAACGACACCATCTAAATATCGGCCAGATCGCCTTTATTTTCAAGCCAGGATCGACGATCAGCGGCACGTTTTTTCGCCAGCAGCATATCCATCATCTGAAAGGTTTCATCATTTTCGGCTACAGTCAGGCGTACCAGACGGCGCGTGTCCGGTGCTATGGTTGTTTCTCTCAACTGCAGGGGGTTCATTTCACCCAGGCCCTTGAAGCGTTGCACATTCACTTTACCTCTGATCTTTTCCGCTTCAATCCGGTCTAAAACGCCTTTTTTTTCTGCTTCATCCAGGGCATAAAAAACCTGTTTGCCCACATCTATGCGAAACAGGGGCGGCATCGCTACGTAAATATGTCCGGCATCCACCAGGGCTTTAAAATGACGGATAAACAGAGCACAAAGCAAAGTGGCAATATGAGCACCATCTGAATCCGCATCAGCCAGAATACAGATTTTGCCATAACGTAATCCCTTTATATCACTGGAGCCCGGTTCAACACCCGTTGCAACTGAAATATCATGTACTTCATTTGATGCCAAAACCTGGCTGGAGTCCACTTCCCAGGTATTGAGGATCTTCCCGCGTAAGGGCATAATCGCCTGGAAATTTCGGTCCCGAGCCTGTTTGGCTGAACCGCCCGCTGAGTCTCCTTCCACCAGAAACAGTTCTGTTTCATTAAAGTCAGAAGAGCTGCAGTCGGCCAGTTTACCCGGTAAAGCCGGTCCCTGAGTGATTTTTTTACGAACCACTTTTTTGCCTGCCCGGATCCGCTGATTGGCTCGCCTGATCACCTGATCCGCCAGTCGTTCCCCGTCTTCTGTGTGCTGATTCAACCATAAGCCAAACGCATCTTTTACTACTCCGGAAACAAAGGCTGCACACTCACGGGAAGACAGGCGCTCCTTGGTTTGACCGGAAAACAGGGGGTCAAGTAATTTGACCGACAAAATATAGCAACAACTGTCCCAGACATCATCCGGGGTAATTTTTACCCCTCTGGGCAGTAAATTACGAAATTCACAAAATTCCCGTATCGCTTCAGTCAAGCCAGTGCGTAATCCATTTACATGAGTTCCACCCTGCGGCGTCGGGATCAAGTTGGCATAGCTCTCTGTAACGGGCGTCCCATCTCCAGCAGCACCCTCTTTATCCAGCCACAGCACCGCCCACTGCGCCTGCTCGTTATTACCTTCCATATGTCCGGTAAAAGGCAGCTCAGGAATACTCTCTCTTTGCTCAAGTGCGTCCAGCAGATAGTCGGACAGACCGTTTTCATAAAACCAGTGTTCAGTTTCACCACTGTTTTCATCCCTGTAGCTGATTTCCAGCCCAGGACATAGTACGGCCTTGGCTCTGAGGGCATGTTTTAAACGCGCAACAGAAAATTTGATAGAATCGAAATACTGCTTGTCTGGCCAGAAGCGCACCATGGTTCCGGTATTGCGTTTGCCCACATCAGCAATTTTTTCCAGAGCATGAGTCTTATTGCCGCCGGCAAAAGCCATATAATATTCTTCACCCTGCCTGCGTACCCAGATTTCCAGCTTAGTGGATAAAGCGTTGACTACGGATACGCCAACACCATGTAAACCGCCCGAGAACTGATAATTGTCATTAGAAAACTTAGCGCCTGCGTGCAGACGAGTCAAAATCAGCTCAACACCCGGAATTTTTTCCTCCGGATGCAAATCAACCGGCATGCCCCGACCATCATCTTTGACCGACAAAGATCCGTCTTTATACAGAACAACATCAATGCGCCGGGCGAATCCGACCATTGCTTCATCGACACTATTATCAATTACTTCCTGCGCCAGATGATTGGGACGTTCTATCTGGGTATACATACCCGGACGTCTTTTTACCGGATCAAGACCATTTAAAACTTCAATATCCTGCGCGTCGTAGGAACTCACTGCCATTTAATTTTTTACCTTATTCACACTAGAGTAATGCCCTTAGGGCTTCATCAGGAGCTGTCCAAAGACAGGCTTCTGGAAAAAAACTTCTGTGTTGCGTATAATTGACCGACATTTTTCAGGGATTTTATGTCACTGTAGCAATATTGGCAATTTCCAGCGGCATATTTATAGCAACCAATACCTCAGTTTTAAAACCAGAGCCAGTGACCCCGGCCAGAAATCCATGGTCAGAAAGCCAAGGTTAGCAACCAGAGTCAAAATTTATGCACAGTTTAACATTATTATTACTGTTACCTGTTATAGGTGCAGTGATCATCAGCATACTGCCCAGTCAATCGCTGTTGATACGTAAAGTAGCCGTTGCCACGGCCACATTGAGCCTCATTTATGCGGCCAGTTTTATTTTTGCCTTTGACACGGCTACCAGTGGCCTGCAATTTAGCAAAATTGTTCCCTGGAACACCCGCATGGGGACGTCTTTCGCCCTGGGTATCGATGGTATTTCATTTCCGATGGTCTTGCTGGCCACCTTGTTAAGTCTCATTGCTGTCATTGCTTCTCGCAGTATATCGGAACGCATCAAGGGTTATTATCTGCTGATGTTATTACTTGAAGCGGCCATGCTGGGTGTGTTTATGGCTCAGGACTGGTCACTATTTTATGTATTCTGGGAGCTGACCCTGATCCCGCTGTTTTTCCTGATCGACCGCTGGGGAGGCAAACGTCGCAGTATAGCATCACTTAATTTTGTACTCTATACCATGGGCGGTTCTGTCTTTATGTTACTCAGCCTGCTGGTATTATTTGATGCCACACCAGGGCATTCTTTTGCCATGGATGCCATGCTGGCTGGCGCCAGATCTTTGCCGGAGCACACTCAGATTTTAATTTTTCTTGGCTTTCTGGTGGGTTTCGGAGTCAAAATGCCCATATTTCCAATTCATGGCTGGCTGCCTCTGGCACATGTCGAAGCCCCCAGTCCAGTCAGTATCCTGCTCTCCGGTATTTTACTCAAGATGGGTGCCTACGGATTGATTCGTACCGCCTATATGCTGCCGGAAGCGGTCATATCATTGCAGACCTTTTTAATGATAGTGGCTTTGTTCAGCCTGATTTATGGTGGTCTGCTGGCCTGGCGGCAATCTGATCTGAAAGGTATGATCGCTTATTCATCCATTAGTCACATGGGTGTTGTACTATTAGGTATTGCGGCATTGAATATTACCGGCATAACCGGTGCCCTGATGCAAATGGTAGCTCATGGACTGGTTGCCGGAGCTTTATTCCTGCTTATTGGCCTATTGTATGAGCGCACCCATACCCGGGAAATTACCGACTATAGCTGTCTGGCAAAAGTCACACCCCGCTTTGCCCTGTTTACTTCTCTAGCATTTATTGCCGCAGTGGGCATACCGGGAACCGCTGGTTTTATTGCTGAATTACATGTCATTATCGGCGCCTTTGAGCGATGGGGCTGGACAGTAATACTGGTCAGTATAGGCGTCATGATCAGTGCCGCCTATGCGGCCCGAACCATGGGACGATTATTTACCGGTCCAAGCCGTGCCAATATGAGTGACATTAGCGACCTGCAGCCTGTTGAAGTATTGGCTGCCAGTATTCTGGTGTCCGGTTTTTTACTTCTGGGCTTCTTCCCAGGCTATGCACTGGATTTGATGAGTGCATCAGCGGCTAATTTCAGCCAGCTATTTACAGGTCTTATGTAAAGGAGTTGATGCACTAATGCCAGAAACAACGTCAGATTCCAGCCCTACATCCAATAAGAGTCAGGAACAAGATATTCGTCAGCAAATCCTGCAGCTGATTGAGCATCTTGAACATGTCCTGCCAGCACAGGCACCCATCAAGGATTTTGTCCACCACAATACCCTGCATGGTTACCAGCATTTATCCTTTCCAGAGGCTTTGGCCCAGTCCGAAGCAACCAGTGGAGCCAAAGGTTATCTGAGCAGTGAGCAGTTTCGCAAGTTATTTGCTCAGGGACGAATTACCTTGGATGATCTGGAAAACGTCCTGGCTGAAGAAGCCGATGTGCAACTGGATAAAGTGATTTTTCAGCAGGCTGGTAAAGTCGTTAATCACCAGGACATTATTCTTACTACTCTGCTGCATTCATTAAAGCCGGTCACTACTTGTCAATTAACCTGGCAAATTGAAGAGCTGGGAGCACTGGAGCATTTTCAGAGTGATTTGAGTGCCGCTCAATGTCAGGCCATTCTGCAACGTCATGCGTTTCAAGGTAACAACTTTCAAGAAGCTAATGGCTCTCACTCCCGACAAGCTGATGGCTC
>CBDTVA010000268.1:0-4614 GCA_965363935.1 uncultured Gammaproteobacteria bacterium
TCTCCAATAGCGAAGTCATAGTCACCATTAATCCCACCTTCAAGCGAACCCTGGCCATCTTTACTGATAAAATTTCTTTCCAGATCAGCCCCGGGGGTTGCATAGGGATTACTCATTTCCGTGACCTGTTCAGTATAGCCTTCATTGTTATTTTCAGGTTCAGCTTGCACAGAATTCTCTTGCTGATTCGACAGATATTTGGAAATGTATATACCGCATGCCTTGCACTCATCCCCTTCAATCTGGTCTGAACCGCATTTTGGGCAAACCGCTTTGTTATTATTTTCAGGTTCAGTCGAAACGCTGTCAGACTCTGCAGGTTCATCCCCTTCTATGGGTTCCAAGGACAAGCTGCTATTAAATTCAGGTTCTGCAGCAATTTCGTCCAGCCGGGCAATCATGCCGCATCCTTCCAGTGCAGCAAGATACTTTTTTGCTTTGTCCTCATCCAGATCTTTTTTTATGATAACATCTGATGTTGAGGCTGAAATCTGTCTGGCTTTACTTTCACCGATACCAAATTTACTGCAAAACTTTGTTACAAATTCATCTGCATGAACGCCATCTTGCAACTTTCCTGTATAAACAACATTAAATTTACTATCCAATTTTTCTCCCCTCATTGTCTCTTTTTTATTATATTTCGAGTGTGCTTTTACATTCGCAGTCTGGCCCGTGATGAGCTGTGGATTAATACCTTAATCATTCTGTTTTTTAATTTAGACGATAATCATTTTATTGCAACTATTTATTGAATCAGATTATTTTTTTTCATATCCTCAACCACCAGACTGGCCAGTTCTTTGATAATTTCTTCGCTGGAAGAGGAATTAACACTTTTCGTCTTTCCGGCCCAGACCAGAGTTTCTGTTTTGACAGAAAAAACCCGGGTTTCCAGTTGTACTATGGTATCAACCCTGGTATAGCCGGGACGATACACTGCCGCATAGGTAGAACCATAATAACCGCCATAACCATAGCCATAACGGCCATAGCCTCCTCCCATACTGGGTATATATTCAACACGAGGTGGAATTTCACGTTCTTTTTCTATCACACCTTTAAAGCTGGTAATTAAGACTGAATCAGCCCCGGATTTTTTCACTGCGGCAATAATCTCTTCTTTACTATCAGAGTCTTCCGCATCAGGCATTAGTGTATAACCGGCTACAGCCTGTTTGCCCGCTGCAGCAACCAGCTTAACAAAATTAGCTTCAAATGAACGACGCTTTATATCATCCTTGAATACCCCAAGCACCAATACTTTTTGCAGTTTGGGACCAGTATACGTCTCATCATGCCAGCGTTCGTAAAGTCTTGTTTTCGATGAGCACGAAACGAGTCCCAGTAAAACAGCCAATAAAAGAACTGTAATAAAATTTTTTTGATTCATATTATTCTCCACAATTTGATTAATCTTGATTTTCCTTAAACCCACAACAGAAATCGTAGCGTAAATGACTCATGCATTTACAACAGGTTTCTACTGCGGAGTTAAGGATTTTGGTTTATAATTATTCCTTGACACGGATAAGCTGGATAAGTACCCTCACGAAATATGGGCAGGATACTAAAACATTAATTAGTGAAGCAATGACCGAAGAAGAAAAACAAAGAATACGCGAACAGCTTGAAGAATTGAAGCTGGAACATCGTGATCTGGATGAGGCCATTCATCATATGACGAAAACCATTCATACCCAGATGCAAATCTCTCGTCTGAAAAAACGTAAACTGTGCCTTAAAGATGAGATCATTAAACTGGAGAATATACTGATCCCGGATATACTCGCCTGATTTTTTATTTATTGTCTTTCTTAAGGATGCCCTAACTCTCTTTCTCTTTCTCTTTCTCTTTCTCGGTATTCAGTAGATTATGCCGCGCATGTTCCGCAAAGCCAATACCTGCTTCAGAATAAAAATTATACACAGCCGCAGCTCCGGCTTCTTTTAATGGTTTGATTTCTTCATCATATAATGCAATGGCTGCAATATGCCCCTGAAAATTCTTTTCTTTAAGCTGTTTTATAGTAAATAAATTTTTATCAAAATCAGGGAGACTTAAAAAAATCATGGAGATCCCGCTCAAATCAATTTTCCCCCAGAAGTCCTTATCCATCACATCCGCAGAAATCACTTTCCTGTTAGCAATATCATGAGTCTTAAACACACCTGCATTGAAATCAATGCCCGTTACCTGGCAGGGATAATGGAAATTCAAATCATCATAAACGCCCGTACCAATTCGCCCCATTCCAAACACAATAACACTTGAATCCGATACTTCAACTGGCAACTCATCATTCAGGCGTTTGTCCGTTTGCCAGCGCCTGAGCCAGACAGAATAGCGGGCGTACATTTCATGTGCAGATGCATTTAATGGCGAAGCAATAACAAAAGTCATCGCCATGGCAAGAGCAATAGTGATCAGCCAGGAATGGCTCATCCAGCCATTATTGACGCCAATTGCTCCGACGATCAGCCCAAACTCAGAGTAATTGGCCAGGCTCAATGAGCTTAGAAATGAAGTTCTGGATCTTAATTGAGTTTTCACCAGTAACCGGAAAAAGAGTATGACCTTGGCAAACATGATCAGGGACAAAATGGCAGCCAAAATCAGGTTTTCCACCGAAGGATCGCCGGAGAGACCAATATTGACAAAAAAGCCCACCAGAAATAAGTCTTTAAAATGATACAGAGTTTTGGATACTTCAGCCGCTTTAGCGTGCGGGGCCAGTAAAAGACCAAAAATCAAGGCACCCAGATCCGCTTTCATGCCCACCATTTCAAACAATGCTGCGCCCCCAACTGCCAGAAGCAGGCTGTACAACACCAGTAATTCACCATGCTCAACCTGATCCATAATTTTGTACAGTACAGGACGAATAAACGGCAAGCCGAACAACAATAATGCCCATGCGGAAGGAATTTTACCCGTTGAAGCGGTCAAAAAAACCACGGCAAAAATATCCTGAACAATAAGAATACCAATGGCAATTTGAGCATAGAAAGCACCCATTTCACTCTTGCCTTCCAGAACTTTGACAGCAAATACCGTACTGGAAAAACTCAGGGCAAAAGCCAAAAGCAAGGCAGTCCACAAATCAATACCTGCAAAAGCTGCTATATCTGTGGTACCAAGAACAAAAAACAGAGAGGCATAGACAACAATCGTCACCAGCATGTGAGCCGATGCAACCCCCCATATCTGGATGCGAAGCAGACTTTTTAAATTCAGCTTCAGACCAATGGTAAACAACATCAGAGTCACACCCAGGTCAGCAATTTCACGAAGTTCATGGGTACTTTCATAACCATAAGCCTTGAGAATAAAGCCAACTCCCAAAAAACCAACCATGGGAGGTAGTCCCACCTTATAGGCAAATAAGCCCAGAAAAAAGGTGGCGATCAACCAGCCGGTTTCCGACAGTGAAATAACAATCCAACTTAAATCCATAATAAATATTTCAGCCTTGAGTCACCAGAAAAAGAAACACAAAGTTCAGCGCCATGGCAGATTTTACCCTATATAATAAAGTTATTAACGTACATCTTAATGGTTACGTCTCCTAAAGAGCGAAAAGTATGGCTTAAATAACTCCCATAATTTTAGCTTTTTTCGATCACTATTTAAAATATTAATCTGGAATATGTATTAATAAGTTGAAAAGTCCACTCAGGAGAAAGCAGGGGGTTTCTATTTAGTGTCATATTCTATCGTATGAGGTTATCTGGTATAAGAAATATTTCAAGAGAATAGGCAACTCAAATAATGACATCCGGGTTGGGGTTCCTCTTCGGGCAGATCAGAACTCACCTCTGGAAAGTATTTTTTGAAAATAAATTTTGGGGTCGGGTCAGAAAAAAATCCTTATCTATTTCATTAAATCTGCTGGAAAGCTGAGTCAGAGAGCAATTTTCTCTTATATAAAAAAATTGGCTAACTGACTCTTTCCCTTAAATTTTAAGAGACACTGAGCTTGATGGAATCAATAATATTGTCACAGGCGGTGGCACATGCTTCGCACTCAATGTGTTTTTCGTGCTTTCTGCATTCCTTTGCACAATCCCTGCACACTTTCTCACAGACCTTTGAGTACTCTTTAATATAACTGGAGTTTGATGCCACAAGGTACGCAAAACCACCACAAACAGCTTGCATTTCCTGTACCTTGCTTGCGCAGGCAGCAAGTTCGAGATCACCCTCCGTAAAACTGACCATGCAATGAGAAGTACAGCGCCGGCCTTTGTCGAGACAAGCGTTAACTGCATCCATCAATCCGGTTAACTGAGTTGAATGTTTACTATGATCGTGCCCTTTCATAGCTGCCGATGCAGAACCTGCATAAGCCAAAGTCGCGGCACCCATACCCAGCAACATATCCCGACGACTAATAGTAACGCTTTTTTCCTGTTGGTTTTCAGTTACTGTTTCTTTTTCTGACATATTCTACTCTCCTTGATTTAAAAAAAAATTTTAACCTCTCCCGGTTTATGAGAGAAACCGGTTCCCATATTAAAGAGTAGATAAGAAATTAAAAAAACTCTGTAAGTGTTTTCCACTACTAATGCTGGGTTATACCCTATAAAGTAACGGGCAATCATCGGTTCTCC
>CBDTVA010000269.1:0-4605 GCA_965363935.1 uncultured Gammaproteobacteria bacterium
ATCTTCTCAGGCATTATTTCAGGACAAGCCAGGCAGTCTAATGGACGGGATCAGTAAGATTCTACCTGCTATGACTCGAGCGGTTAAACTTCAGAAAAAAGCCACTCACATTGGCTTTGACTGGGAAAATGCTGAGGATGTGCTGCCAAAAATTAAAGAAGAACTGGAAGAATTTGAAGAGGCCCTGAAAGTTTATAAAGAAGAAAGTCCGGAGCTAAATCATGCAGAAAAAGTGCAGGAAGAATTAGGGGATATTTTGTTTAGTTGTGTTAATCTGGCTAGAAAACTGAAAATTGATCCTGAAAAGGCTTTGCGTCTTGGTAATCATAAATTTTCTCAGCGCTTCAGAAAACTGGAACAGCATTACCAATATGACCGCCAGCAGATGGAGGAAGCCTCCCTTGAGCAACTGGATCAGGTCTGGCAATCTATAAAAAAAACGCCTTAAATCAAGGCTCGGAATAAAAGTTAAAGAAATTGATAAAAACTTGTAATTCAAGCATGTTGACTGTTGTGGCATTGTTTTTCAGCCTGTCTGTAATGGCTGAAGATGCATTACCTGTGACGGTTAAAACAGTGCAGCAACTGGTGTTTCATCCGGTAAAAAAAGCGCCTGCACAAGTTGTGACTTTACAAAATAGCCTGCTGAGCGCAGAGATTGCAGCTCTGGTGAACAACGTGCATGTTCAGGTGGGAGACACCATAGACAAAGATCAACTGCTGGTGACACTGGAATGTGATGATTTTGAGTTAAATAAACAACAACTGATAGCAGATAAAGGAGCTTTAGAAGCGGATCGTGAATTTGCCGAGTATCAATTCGAGCGTTCTGAAAAGCTGTTAAAAAGCAAAAATATCTCTCAGGAGTTACATCGGCGACAAGCGGCTGGATTAAAAAAGCTTGATGCACAGATACAATTAGTATTAAGTAAAATTCAGCAGGCTGATAAAATGATTTCACGCTGTGAGATAAAAGCACCTTTCGCCGGTGTGATAGCACAACGATTGATCAATAAGGGTGAAAACGTTGCACCGCACACACCATTGATTCGACTGATTGATGTCAATAACCTGGAAGTTGAGGTTCAGGTGCCAATCGTGGTGGTTGATGATCTGGATTATAAGTCATTGGATTTTGTCTATCGTAAGCAAAGATATCCCCTGGAAATCAGAGCCATTATTCCCAGTATTGAAACCCGTGCCAGGCATCAGCGGGTGCGTTTGCGTTTTGTGGATAAAAAAGCCTTGCCTGATGCTTTTGGTATGGTGGAAATTACGCTGCGTGAATTAAATATTCCGGCTAATTATCTGTTAACCAGGCACTCTCAAGTGGGTATATTTTTATTAAAAAAGGTGCTTGACGATCAATTAAAAGAGCATTTTGAAGCACAATTTTATCCTCTGAAAAATGCTTTGACAGGCCGTGCAGCAGCCGTCGATTTGCCTTTGCACAGCAAAGTGATTATTGACGGACGTAATGCTTTGAGTGATGGCCAGAAAGTGGTTGTGCAACAGGCACAGTCTCTGATGAAATGAATTATCTGAATGTGTATAAATAGGTAAATCCAGTGTCAGAATCTTCACTGAAACGGCTTTTACAGCATCATGTTCTGGCCAATCTGACGTTTGTCCTGGTGCTGGTGATGGGGTTTTTAAGTTACTACTCCATGCCCAAGGAAAAAGATCCCACCATTAATTTCAACTGGATTCAAATCAGCACGTTTTTGCCGGGAGCGGCAGCGGAAGATATCGAAAAAAGAATTACCCAGCCTCTGGAAGAGGGGATTGCCAAGGTATCAGATATACATTTTATCTCCTCCAGTTCCCGGGAATCCATGTCCAGTATACTGGTACGTTTTGAAGAGCTGGATGAGCGCCTGTTTGATAAGCGGCTTGCCGATCTGCGTCGTGAAATTCAGCATATCGAAAATACCCGTTTACCTGAAGAAGCTGAATCGCCCCTGATCCTGGAGCTGACTTCCTCCAGTGCTTTTCCGACTGCAACCCTGGTTTTGCAAGGCCAGGCGTATGATGAAAACCTGCGCTTTTATGCTGTAGAACTGGAAAAGGAGATGGAACGTCTGGCTTTTGTCCAGCGTGTGGATATGATCGGGGTCAGTGATCCTGAGATGATAGTGGAAATTGATATTGAGCGTCTGACCGGATTAGGATTGTCACCCGCCATGGTGGCACAGACTATTCAGACGCAATTTAAAGACACTGCTGCCGGCACAATTAATATTCATGATCAACAATGGCTGATCCGCATTATTGGTTCCAGCAGTGATCCAGACTATCTGGCAAGGCTCCCTTTACTGGGTATAGAGAATCAGGTTTTTCTGGGTGACATTGCCAGGGTTTATATGGGCCAGGACAAACTGACCATGAAGGCTCGTTATGACAATAAGCCGGCCATTGTTCTGTCTGTGTTTAAAAAAGACAAGGTCAATACCCTGCAAATGATCGACGAGTTAAAACACTTTATTGCTGAAAAAAATCGTCTGACTCATGTGACTGGTGTAGGCATCACCTTACTGGATGATAATACCTCACTAACTCGAAAGGCCATCAAAATAATGCAGAATAATGCCCTGATTGGTCTGGCTATGGTACTGCTGGTCACCTGGATTTTTCTGGGGTCGCGGATCGCCCTGTTCACCACGATTGGTATCCCTTTTACTCTGGCCGGCACATTCTGGCTGTTGCACAGTGTTGGTCAGACTCTGAACAACGCCGTGCTGCTGGGTGTTGTTATTGCCCTGGGTATGCTGGTGGACGATGCCATTGTCGTGGTTGAAGCAATGTATAGCCGAATGCGCCAGGGTATTAACAGCACTCAGGCTGCTATTGATTCCTTAAAAGAAGTATTTGCACCGGTAACCGCTTCTGTGCTGACTACAATGGCCGCCTTTTTACCATTAATGCTGCTTCCCGGTATTGTCGGAGAGTTTATGCTGGTGATCCCCCTGGTAGTCACTATTGCACTGGCCATCAGCCTGCTGGAAGCCTACTGGATGTTGCCAGCCCACATCATTGTCAGTAATCCGGACTACACTTCCGGGTCTTCTTATGGCAGGAACAGGGGCAGCAGGCTGCAAAAGTATCGCGATAAATTTACCCATGGTGTGCAGATTTTTTATATTCGCTTGTTAATTCGTTCACTCAGAAAACCTAAAACGGTTATATTGGCGCTGTTCTTGTTATTTGCCAGTACAGTGTATGCTCTGCAAAGCGGCAAAATACAAGTTAATTTCTTTGCTGGAGAACCTTTTCCAGTCTTTTACGCCAATCTCAAAATGAAAGAAGGTACGCCAATTGATTACACGCTGGAAAAACTACAACAGCTGGAAGAAAAAATTAAACAACAATTGGATCGCCGCGATTATCGCGAAATAGTCTCTTATGCAGGGATTTATTTTACCCAGACTGAACCGTTTTTTGGTGAGCATTATGGACAAATCATGATTTCACTGCCGGAAACCCTGAACACTTCCCTGCAGGAAATGCATCATAGAGTCAAACAACAGTTTGAAACTATGGCGGGTGTGGAAGAGCTGAGCATCTTGCAACTTGAGGACGGACCACCTGTCACCCGGGCTATCAGTATTAAAGTCCAGGGAGCCGAATTTGATACTATTCAGGCAGCACTGGCTGATTTAAAAATCGTTCTGCAGGATATTGATGATGTCGAAAATGAAACCATTTTGGACAGCTCCGGCAGCATGGTGCTGGCACTGCAGCTCAATCAGGATGCTGTGCATCGTTCCGGTTTACTGCCTGCTCAGATAATGCGGGACATTCGTATTCTGGCTGAGGGGGAAATTGTCACCAGCCTGCAACATCGTGGTGAAGAAGTTGATGTCCGGGTTAAAACGGACAGTAGTTTACAGACACAAGGTTCGCCGGGACTACATACAATTGAAAACTGGCTGCACACTCCCATTGCTTTCTTTGGTGAAGGTGTTGATGAGCAGGGTGCCAGGGTACTCTCCATACCGTTGAGTGAACTGCTGGAGGTAGATTACACTCTTTCGCGCAGCGATATTCGCCATCATAATTTATTACGTGTGGTAGTGCTTGAAGCGGATATTAAAGAGGGAGGACGTAATACTCTGGAGATCAATCAATTGATACAGAAACGCTGGCAGGAATTAAAAGTAAAACACCCGGGAGTCAGTCTGGATTTCTCCGGTGAACTGGATGATATTGAAGAAAGTCTTAACGCCATGCCGTTTCTTTTTTTGATGGGCGTGGGTCTTATATACCTGATTATTGGCACCCAGTTTCGCAGTTATTTTCAACCCCTGTTAATTCTTGCCACCATTCCGCTGGCTTTTACCGGAGTAGTGGCCGGCTTGTTTATTACCAATAATCCACTGAGCCTGTATACCTTATATGGTATTGTCGCCCTGGTCGGGATTGCTGTGAATGCTTCTATTGTGCTTATCTCGGCGGCAAATACACGACTGATGCAGGGGCTGAGTGTCAACCATGCTATTATTTTTGCCGCCCGACGGCGAATTATCCCCATTTTGATCACTTCATTGACCACCATTGCCGGACTTTTTTCTCTGGCCAGCGGTTTTGCCGGAAAGTCTCTGATCT
>CBDTVA010000270.1:0-4590 GCA_965363935.1 uncultured Gammaproteobacteria bacterium
TACCGGTACTCATTGTATTAAATCCTCAAAACTAACTAAATTACAAATATTAATGGTGTGCATATGACACAATGAGGATTCAGAAAAGCGACCAATGGTATTTTCAGTCTAAGAAAGCCAGCTTGAGCCGTATGCAGGCTCGCAAACTATAACCTATTTTTAAGTAAAATCCAAAATATTTTGCTTTTATATTCATTTGCAGCAAAGAAATATTCCGGGAAGGGGTAATTTGACCTGTTTTTTCTTTACTGAACCCTGATCTTATCCTCGGATAGAGCACTTTCTTGTTCAGTAAACCAGAAGCATAACTAATATAGCTTGATATGCTAAAATTGATAAACAGGCTGCCACTTTTTTAGTATGATTCTGTACAAAAAGCAAACTGCGCTACAGAGATAACAGGATTATGAAAAGAGCCAATAAACCCTATTCGTCACTTTTGCTGCTGATATTACTGTCAGCCATGTTGCTCTTTACGGGCATGCTCTCTTCCTGTTCAGGGGAAGCACCGCCAGAAACAGTGATCCGGCCGGTTGTGACGCAAAAGGTAGAAATACGGGAAAACTGGCAACAAGCAACCTATGCCGGGGAAATTAAAGCGCGTTATAAAATGGCTCTGGGGTTTCGAATTAGCGGTAAAATTGAAGCGCGCTTTGTGGAAGTGGGTAATGTGGTAGCACCGGGTACTTTACTGGCGAGACTGGATACGGAAGATTCCAAATTGCAATTAATGGAGGCACAAGGAGGACTGGCAGCAGCCAGGGCCGAGCAGGAAAAAGCAAAACTGGATTTAAAGCGCTACACAAAACTCTATAAAGAAAAAATGATCAGCGCCGCTGAACATCTCAGGTTCAGCAATGATCTGGCTGTCGCTAAGGCTCGTTATACTCAGGCACAGGCCCATCTGGAAGTGACCCGCAATCAATCCGATTACACACACCTCTATGCGGATAAAGGCGGAGTGATCACTGCACTGGATATGGAGGTGGGTCAGGTCGTTGTTGCGGGACAAACCGTGGTTAATCTGGCATTACCACAGGAAAAAGAGGTCGTTATTGCCGTAGCTGAAAGTCGTCTGGATGAAGTTCGCCATGCCAATGAAATCAAGATCAGTCTCTGGGTTGATCCCGACAGGTACTATCAGGGTCGAGTAAGGGAAATTTCACCGGGTGCTGATCCGGTAACCCGGACCTATACGGTGAAAATCAGCTTACTGGAAGCCGATCACAAAGTTTACCTGGGTATGACGACCACGGTACTTATTCTGCAGAAAAAGCAGCAGCTGGTGGTAAAATTGCCTTTGACATCCATCTTTCAAAAAGAAAGTCAGCAAGGCAGCCAGCCGGCCGTGTGGATTTATTCACCAAAAACGTCTGAAGTGCAATTATATCCGGTTGAAATACTGGAATACCAATTTGATGCTGTTTTGATCCGTTCCGGATTACAACAGGGACAACTGGTGGTAGTCGCCGGTGTGCATAAACTTTATGCGGGACAAAAAGTGCGCTTGATGCAGGGACAGGCAGGAAATCTGCAATGAAAAGCGTTAATCTGTCTGAATGGGCCTTACGACATCGCTCACTGACCATCTATTTTATGCTGGCCCTGGTGTTGACCGGGGTATTGGCTTTTCGTGATTTAGGACAGGCAGAAGATCCGGATTTCACCATTAAACTGATGGCAATCAAAACTATCTGGCCTGGTGCAACGGCATTGGAAGTTGAACAGCAGGTCACCGATCGTATTGAGAAAAAATTGCAGGAAACCCCGTGGCTGGATTATTTGAGCAGTTTTTCCAAACCGGGTGAATCCATGGTATTTGTCACTCTCAAAGACTATACATCGTCAGAAGAAGTGTCAAAAGCCTGGTATCAGGTAAGAAAAAAATTAGATGATATCCGGCACACTCTGCCCGTTGGTGTCCAGGGGCCTTTTCCAAATGATGAATTTGGCGATACCTTCGGCATTATCTATGCATTCAGCAGTGATGGCTTCAGTTATGCGCAGTTGCACGACTACGTGGATGATGTACGGTTAAAACTGTTAAGTGTTCCGGATGTTGCTAAAGTGGATTTGCTGGGAGTTCAGGAAGAAAAAATCTATATTGAAATTTCCAATGTTAAATTGTCCAAACTGGGTCTGGAACCGACACTGATCTTTGATACCCTGACTCAGCAAAATTTTCTCACGCCTGCGGGTAATGTAAATACCGACTCTGACCGGATATATATTCGTGTCAGTCGACTGGAGTCAGTAGAGGAAATTCGCAAAGTCGGAATTCGTTCCAATGATCGCCTGTTTCGTTTGGGTGATATTGCCACAATCTACCGTGCCTATGTTGATCCACCCGAGTTTAAAATGCATTTCATGGGAGAAGAAGTTATCGGTCTTGCGATCAGCATGACCAAAGGCGGTGATGTACTGAAGCTGGGGCAGAATCTCAATAAAAGCATTTCTGAAATACAGTCCAATCTGCCCGTTGGAATTGAAATTCATTCTGTGGCCGATCAGCCCACTGTGGTCAAAAATTCGATTGATGAATTTCTGCAAGTGTTATTAGAAGCTGTGATCATTGTCTTACTGGTCAGTTTTCTCAGCCTGGGCTTTCGCACCGGACTGGTGGTGGCATTATCCATTCCAATGGTGCTGGCCATCACATTTTTAGGCATGAATCTCTGGGGAATTGATCTGCAGAGAATTTCACTGGGGGCATTGATCATAGCGCTGGGTCTGCTGGTGGATGATGCCATGATTTCAGTTGAGATGATGGCAACAAAAATAGAGCAGGGCATGGATCGCTTTAAGGCTGCATCATTTGCCTATACCAACACGGCCTTTCCCATGCTCACCGGAACGTTGATTACCGTGGCCGGGTTTTTACCGGTCTTTCTGGCCAAATCATCCGCCAGTGAATATACCGGATCGATTTTTATTGTGGTTGGCCTGTCTTTAATGATTTCCTGGCTGGTGGCGGTATTATTTGTGCCTTTTTTGGGATATCGATTATTGCCATCCGGTAAAAAATTTGCAGGACAACAGCACGATGTCTATCAAACACCAGCCTATGGTTTTTTCCGGGCTCTGGTGACATGGTGTGTGAACTGGCGAAAGACGGTAATCATTATTACCCTGATTCTGTTTGCGGGCTCGATATATTCATTTCGCTTTGTTGACAATCAGTTTTTCCCGAGTTCCAAGCGCAATGAACTCATGGTGGATCTCTGGCTGCCACAGGGTAGTTCCTTTCAGGCAACTGAAGCACAGGCCAGAAAACTGGAACAATTATTACATAATGATATTAATGTTAAAAATTATGTGAGTTATATAGGCGGCGGGTCGCCACGATTTTATTTACCTCTGGATCAGGAACTAAGGCATAATAATCTGGTTCAGTTTGTTATACTGACGAAAAATATTGAGGCCAGAGAAAGACTTCGAAGCCGTTTGATTAAAACCTTTGAAAACGGTTTTCCTGGTATTCGAGGACGGGTAAAGCGCCTGGAAAATGGTCCACCAATCAGTTATCCTGTAGAATTTCGAGTGACGGGAAAAAATCGTGCCAGGTTAAGAGAAATTGCTGCTGAAGTTGCTGCCGTCATGCGTGAAAACGCTTATATTGATAATGTCAATTTTAACTGGAATGAACTGGCTAAAGTGGTTAAATTAAGCATAGATCAGGATAAAGCCAGGGTTTTAGGTATCAGTTCGCAAGAACTGGCTATTGTGATCAACTCTATTTTAAGCGGCTATTCCATTACCTGGTTCAGAGAGAATAACCGCCTGATTGAAGTGCTGGCTCGGGCTGAAAAAGAAGAGCGGCTGGGCCTGGGCAATTTGCGGGATATTCGCATCCCAACTCATAACGGTCCCTTTATCCCTTTAAGCCAACTGGTTTCTATTTCCTTTGCACTGGAAGAAAGTCTGATCTGGCGCCGTGACCTGCTTCCTGCCATTACAGTACGGGCTGATGTCAAAGGCAAACTACAGGCAACAGATATCAGTTTGAAACTTGATCCGGCATTGGATAATATTCGTAGCACTATACCACAGGGCTATCACATTGACATGGGCGGTACGGTTGAAGAAAGTGCCAGGGCTGAACAGGCTATAGCTTCCGTTATGCCCATTGTTGTCCTGAGCATCTTTACTATGCTTATGATCCAGTTACAAAGTTTTCAGCGTACCATACTGGTTATTTTAACAGCACCTTTAGGAATTATTGGCGTAACCGCTGCCTTGCTGGCATTTAATGCACCTTTTGGCTTTGTAGCGAATTTGGGTGTGATTGCCCTGTCAGGCATGATTATGCGCAACTCAGTTATACTGGTGGATCAAATTGAAAAAGACCGAGCCAGTGGCAGCCACTTGAAAGAGGCAATTATTGAAGCGGCTGTCAGACGCTTACGGCCAATATTCTTAACCGCTGCGGCCTCTGTACTGGCCATGGTGCCGTTATCATTGAGTACCTTTTGGGGGCCAATGGCCATGTCGATCATGGGAGGTCTGATTGTGGCAACTTTATTAACCCTGTTGTTCCTGCCTGCACTTTATGCCACATGGTTCAGGGCTTGAGTTACGGTGTGCTAGCAG
>CBDTVA010000271.1:0-4581 GCA_965363935.1 uncultured Gammaproteobacteria bacterium
CATATGGATGAGGCTCTTAATGACAACCCGCAGTATCTATATGCAAGAAAGAATCGGGTGTCAGCAGCGAGCGCAATAAAATTGCCGGTGTATTCATTCGCCGCATGAATAAAAAAATGCGTTTACAGTCCGATCCCACCATTATTTATGGCATGGGAGAGCGTTATAAAGGCAATATTCGCCGTCGTGATATTACTGAAAAAACCGCTTACAATACCTATCAAATTGATGGTTTACCGCCAACACCCATTGCCCTGGCCGGACGTGAAGCCATTCATTCGGTATTACACCCTGAGCAAGGCAAAAGCTTATATTTTGTGGCGGATGGTTCAGGCGGACATGTTTTCACGAATAGTCTAAAAGAGCATAATCGTGCAGTTCGAAAATATATTTTAAAGAAGAAATAGCAAAGCAATGTACAAAGGTAAATTTATTAGTATAGAAGGTTCAGAAGGTGCGGGGAAATCAACCAATATCCAGTATATTCAAGATTATCTGAGGGAGAAAAAAATCGACTTTATTGCCACCCGCGAACCGGGTGGCACACCAGTCGCGGAAAAAATACGAGAACTGTTGCTGGACAAGAACAACTCTAGCCTGTGTAATGATGCCGAATTATTATTAATCTTTGCCGCCAGAGCACAGCATCTGAATGAATTGATTATTCCGGCACTGGAAGCCGGGAAATGGGTGCTCAGTGACCGGTTTACTGATGCCAGTTATGCCTATCAGGGTGGAGGCAGGGGCTTGTCCTGGGAAAAAATTGCCCAGCTGGAACAATTTGTTCAGGGTAACTTGCGGCCTGATGCAACTATTTTGCTGGATATTCCAGTAGAGCTGGGTATGCAACGGGTTCGTGACCGGGGTGAAACGGATCGATTTGAACAGGAGCAACTCGCTTTTTTTAAGCGTATCAGGGAAACTTACCTGAAACTGGCAAAGGAAAACCCGCAACGGTTTTATATTATTGATACCCAGCCGGCTATTGATGAGGTGCATAAACAGCTGGGCGCTGTTATGGGGCAATTAACAGTCAATGGCTGATATAAATTCTGCTTTTCAGAGCTCATCTTCTTTCTACCAGCAAAGCGCTTTTTATCCCTGGCAACAGTCGGTGTGGCAGAAATTATTTACCGCCAATGTCACTAGCGATCACTTTCCTCATGCATTATTGCTCAGCGGCGTTTCCGGAATTGGCAAAAAAGCTCTGGCATTTTATCTGGCTAAAGCACTATTATGCCAAGCACCGAAAACAGATGCCAAAACACAGCAGATTGAACCCTGTCATCAATGCCGTGCCTGTCAGCTCTTTTCTACAGCTAATCATCCCGATCTGTATCACCTGAGTACGCCGGAAGATAAAAAAGTGATCCCTGTTGATGCTATCAGGGCGTTGATTCAATGGAGTGTTCTAAACAGCCAGATGGACGGTAAAAAAGTGATTATTATCGAACCGGCAGAGGCCATGAACCAAAATGCAGCCAACAGCCTGCTGAAAACACTGGAAGAACCGGTCGCCAATACCATCATAATTTTGCTTACTAATAAAAAACAGGCACTGCTGCCAACCATCAGAAGCCGTTGTCAAACTATTGACCTGCCTTTGCCCACACCTGAAAGTGCCCTGGACTGGTTAAAGCAGCAAGGGGCAGAACAGGCACAACTCATGCTATCACTGGCTTCAGGGGCGCCTCTGTTGGCACTGGAACTGATGGCAAGTGAACAGCTTGAAGTTCGCAGCACGATTATCAATCAATTTCTCTCCATTCATGTTGCTAACATTGACCCGGTTCAGGTGGCTGAAGAATTGAGCAAACAAACCAGCTCCGGAAAAAAAAATAATACCCGGGGAAAAAATAAATTATTCATTACCCCTTATGATATTATTTACTGGATTGATTCCATTGTCACGGATCTGGCCAGACTGGCCCAAAACTGTCCGGAAAAAAGCATAAACAATATCGATTATTATCAGAGCTTGCAACAATTATCAAATAGATTATACTTAAAAAAACTTTTGCAACTATCTGATTCAATAAGTAAAGCATATTATCAAATTCAAGGCTCGATCAATACTAATCTGTTATTTGAAAATCTGCTCATCGACTGGCAAAATTGTAAAATATAGGCTAGTCTGTAAATAAAATCCCATAAAACAGAGCTTTAAGAGTTAAGAGTATTCCGTATTATGATACGCCCCGGTCAGGCTCGGCAAAGTATTTTATCATTATCCATTAAAGACAAAAGTGCGCTGTATGCTGCATATATGCCTTATGTGGTTAATGGCGGTTTATTTATTCCAACCAATAAACAATACAAACTGGGTGATGAAGTATTTATGCTGTTGACTCTTTTGGATGAAAAGGATAAATTACCGGTCGCCGGAAAAATTGTCTGGATCACCCCTAGCGGTTCTCAGGGCAACCGGGCCTCTGGCGTCGGAGTCCAGTTCAGTGATCAGGACAATGGCCAGGCGCAAAAGAAAATTGAGACCTATCTGGCCGGTGCTTTAAAATCCGACCGTCCTACTCACACAATGTAGTTTTTATACTCCCGTCTTATGCCATTAAATTTTGTAGACTCACATTGCCATCTGGATATGCTGGATTTGGCTGAATTTGATCATCACATGGACAACGTGATTGCACAGGCAGCGGCCAATCAGGTCAGTGATATCCTCAGTATTGCCGTTGATCTGGATTCTTTTCCCCGCATACTGGACAGCGCAAAAAACTACCCGAATGTCTATGTATCAGTCGGTCTGCATCCCTGTCATACACCCGATAAGTCCATTAATATCAATGAACTCATTACCTTAGCCGATGATCCTAAAGTAATTGCTATTGGTGAGACGGGTCTGGACTATTATATGAACAATGGTTCCGATCCTCTGGGAGAGGATTTTATCTGGCAGCAGGAACGTTTTCGTGTGCATATCAGAGCGGCGGTACAAACCGGTAAACCACTGATTATTCATACCCGTGATGCTAAGGATGATACATTAAGAATTCTGGCAGAAGAAAACGCCAGCCAGGCCGGTGCGATTATGCATTGTTTTGTGGAAGATATGGCCACTGCAGAAAAGGCCCTGGAAATGGGGTTTTACATTTCCTTTTCCGGCATAGTTACATTTAAAAATGCCAAATCCATACAGGCAGTGGCGAAAGCCATGCCCGATGATCGAATACTCATTGAAACAGACTCACCATACCTTGCGCCGGTGCCCATGAGAGGGTCAAAAAACCAGCCCGCCTATGTAGCTTATGTCGCTGAATTTCTCGCTGAATTACGCGGGACCAGCATTGAACACATTGCCGCTGTGACACGTGAAAATTATTATCGCTTATTTAAGCTGAATACTTCTCAGGTCACTTAAAATATATCAACTAAATTTCTTGGACAGGGTCCCGGCTTGAGATAGAGTGAAGTTATTGTGATTTTCGTAAAACTCCAAAAATAAATAGCAGCACGACAGCTCCGGCAGTTGAGGTAATAATGGCGCCAATCAGACCACTACCCACGGAGAAGCCAATTAATCCAAATAGATAACTGCCTACAAAAGCACCTACAATGCCAACCAGAGCATTGACTATAAAGCCCATTCCACTGCCTTTCAAAATCAGTCCGGCAAGCCATCCGGCTATTGAACCAATCAGAACCATCATAATAATACCTTGTGTTTCCATGTATTTATTCCTTAAATTATTTAAGACCGACTTTTTCAGAAAGAGATTTTGTGTTGATACCAATCAGTGAATAAAGAGGGCATTTTCCTATAATTCCGGTCACAATCAGGATGACACCCAGCCAGCCGACAGGATGTTGCAGGGCATAGAAAACATTGCCAATCAGGAGTATACCGACAACAATTCGAATAATTCGGTCTATTTTGCCGACATTATTTTTTAAAAGATTCATTTCGTATTTCCAAGTTTATTAATAAAGCACTCAATATAATGCTTATTGTGTTTTAAATTCAGTAGTTCGCTAGTATTATTGAAAACTATAAAGAGACTATTTTGCCAGATTTTAATTGCTCAAGGTACTTATTTCTTTACGATTTAAAGCCTTTAGGTGCTTTGCCGGCAGCAATATAGGCAAAGGCCAGAACTTCTGCCACCACCCGGTAAAGGGCCTCGGGGATTTCTTCATAGAGTTCCAATTGCGATAACAGTACGGCCAGATCAGGGTCCTCATGAATTGGGATGCCATGTTCTCTGGCCAATTTGAGAATTTCTTCTGCTATATCATTTTGTCCGGTGGCGGTTACTTTGGGAATGGGGTTAGACTGGCTTTCTTCATTATAATGTAAAGCAATGGCCTGTTTGGCTATGGCAGCGTCATTTTCGCTCTTATCATCAATACTAATATCATCAGGCTTATTGATATTATGAGATCTACTTCTCTTTGTAATGTTCTTTTTTTTCATGTTTATAATTTCTAATTGCCTGAGGACTTAAACCCGCTCGTCAATAATAAATTGACTGTTTTGCTGTTCTTTCTGTGCTGATTCGGGAACACCATGGAATGCAGCGAGTTGTGAAAGGGTAAAACCTGCACCCAGCAAACGCTCAGAGAGCA
>CBDTVA010000272.1:0-4555 GCA_965363935.1 uncultured Gammaproteobacteria bacterium
CACAAATTGCTGTTGGCTCAGTTATGGGAGTGGGACTTGCTCGTGGTATTGGCGCCCTGGATCTCAGAGTGATTGGTAATATTGTCGTATCCTGGATTATTACCTTGCCCGCGGGTGCTTTTCTTGCTGCTACCTTCTTCTTTTTGTTTAAATGGATATTCGGGTGATTATTATTCTTTTATTTCAAGAAAGAATACAAGAAAGAACACAAGAAAGAACACAAGAAAGAACACAAGAAAGAACACAAGAAAGAACACAAGAAAGAGTACTAAAAAGACTCAATGTTCTGTTTTAAAACTGAACCTTTTACAGATGTTCAGACAATTAAGGGTATCGTTTTTCCGAGTGAACTGCATTTCAGAGCCTTATTGGTTACTGGCCCGCCAGGCTCGGGGAAAAGTACCTTAATCAGAAAGCTGGGTGGTTGGTCTGAGGAAGGCTATGTTGATCTGTCCATGAACAAATGGTGGACGGCACAGAGCTTATCCTTACGACCACGTGAAATACACCTGGGGTTTCCTTTTATTAGCGTTAAGGAAGCCCTGGCTGTATTTGAGCCGCAGTGGTTTGAAGCTGATCCGCCTCTGCAACTGGATTTTGACAGAATTTGTATACCGCCAACCAGACGACATTTCTGGAATGTAAGATGGTGTAAACGGTATGCTTTTGAATTTATACTTCCGAAAGCAGAAAACATACTGCAATGGCGAATAAACAGGGCCAAATCGGGTTCACATTATGTCGATGAAAATATTGTCCTGAGCCAGATTGAACAGCAATTGCATGTTTACCAGATTGTCGCCCAATACCTTCTTGAACAGGGGCTTTATGTGTATGTTCGAGAAGATAATCAGAGTCAACCTCTGCGCATTATTATCTAAATAAGGTTATCTAGAACAGGTTTGCTTATATGGCCAAAAGTATCTCAAAGAAACGGAAAAGTCTTTTAAAATTAATAAAAACAGCTTTTTCTGATCTTGAACAATGTGAGAAAATTGACCTCAAAGATACTTATAAGCTGCCCAATAAAAAGATCATGATCCCTCTGGAAAATTACCCACTGCAAATTCATGTGGGTCTGGATGCCCATGTATTGCATCTTTACCCAGAGCTCCCACTATGCGAACAGCAAGATACATTTTCAGAGCCGAACTATATTTTATTTGATCCAGAAAATTATTATTCCACTATCAGTGGCTTTTACCGCCTGAGTGATGATGACAAAATTATATTAGGCAGAAATAATACTGCAAAATATGCTTTTTTAAATACCTCAAAAAAACTCCCAGAACGACAACTGAGCATCTCCAATAGTGAAGGAAAATTAACCTTCAAATGCCATCATCCTGAGAGTGGAAGTTGTATTTCTCCACTTATAAAGGAAAAAAAACTCAATAAAATCAATAACTGGAGAAGTGAAAAAGTAACACATCTGGCAGAAATATTAGGCGATCCACTAAAACTATTGTCTCCTGAAGATGCTTTAAATCTTATCCTGAACGTCAATCAGATCATGGAACATGAAGTCTATCGGGAAAAAGATATTAATGGCCAACCTGGAGGTGTGCTTTCTATTCCGGATAAAATGAGTTGTATTATTATTGGCGATTTACATACTCAACTGGATAATCTGCTCACAATATTAAGTCAAAATAATTTCCTGGCAGCACTTGAAAAGGGAGAAGCCTGTTTAATATTTTTGGGCGATGCGGTACACCCTGAGATAGAGGGACAATATGAGAAAATGGAAAGTTCCATGATAATCATGGATATCATTTTTAAATTAAAAATACACTTTCCCAATCATGTTTTTTATCTGCGTGGAAATCATGACAGTTTTTCTGAAGAAATAGGCAAAAGAGGCTTTCCACAAGGTTTACTGTGGGAGAAACAGTTGCATAAATCTCGTGGTAAAAACTATCAGAAAGAAATGCAGCGATTTTATGACAATCTACCCTTTTTAGCCTATTCCAGGCACCTTATATGCTGCCATGCAGGCCCACCGACTTCTGCTGTTAACTTGCATGCTTTAGTAAATATTAAAAAGTATCCCAATCTAATTAAAGATTTAATCGACAGACGCTTACAAAATTCAAATCGAATGTCAGGTTACAATAAAAGTGATATCAAAAAATTACGTCGTTGCCTTAATGTGGGTGAAAACACCCCTTTCATTGTTGGGCATACCCCTATGGATAATGAAGAAACACTTTGGGAGAACGTTGGGGGAATTTCAGGTCACACTATTGTTTATGGTGGCAACCTTGAAAAGATTGGCGTGATGGTACAAATTGGTAAAAATATGTACCCCTTAACCTATCCAGTTGAACGGCTGACTGAGCTTGTTAGCATTAAAGCAAAAAATAATGACATAAAATAATTCCAGTCCGATCTAAATGGGATGCTTCAAATCGGAGAAGCCTCAAAGAGCGTTCGTATATACTACAGGCTTTCTATATTTGCCTGATGGTATAAAAGCTGCTTAACTCTGACTATTAGAACTGCCTGTGTTTGCAACGGATTCCCCGACTAAAAACAGTTAACGTTGTTTGACTTGCTTGCTAAAAAAGGATTATTTATGCCTGAAGCTTCATCCCAAAATCCCTTAACGGCTGGTCTTAAAGAAGATCAGTTTCCTCAACCCTGTACTCTGGTGATTTTCGGTGGCGGCGGTGATCTGTCTCGACGAAAACTTTTACCTGCGGTATACAATCAGGTGCTGGACGGTTCCTTGCCCGCCAATTTTGCCGTGTTAGGGATTGCACTTGAGGAACTCGATGATATTGCCTTTCGTGAGTTTGCCCGCAAGGGTGTGGAAAGTTTTTCCCGTCAGGCACTTGATGAGCAGCATTGGCCTGACTTTGAACGTATGCTGCATTATCAGCAGGGGTCTTTTGACGACCCTCAGACTTATGTCCGCCTGAAACAACGCCTGGAAGAAATCGAACCCTCCTTCGGAATTCCCGGCAACCGAGTGTTTTATCTGGCCATACCCCCCGCCTTGATTGAAACTTGTGTGGAAAATCTCAATGCTGCCGGACTGGTGCAGCCTGTTGGGGGAAACCAGCCTTTTTCAAGAATTATTGTAGAAAAGCCGATCGGTCATGACCTGGAAAGCGCACGGCAGGTCAACAATGTGCTGGGTAACAATTTCGATGAAAGTCAGATTTATCGTATTGATCATTATCTGGGCAAGGAAACGGTACAGAACATCCTTGTCATGCGCTTTGCTAATGCGATTTTTGAACCCTTATGGAATTCCAAACACATTGACCATGTGCAAATAACGGTCGCAGAAGAAGAAGGTGTAGGAACTCGTGCTGGCTATTACGATCACGCCGGTGCGCTGCGGGACATGATACAAAACCATATTCTGCAACTGCTCACCCTGATCGCCATGGAGCCACCCTGGGCAATGAATGCTGATGTTATTCGTGATCACCGCCAGGATGTTTTAAATTGTCTGCGCAAAATTACACCGGACACCATTGATGACTGCGTTGTTCGCGCCCAGTATGGGCCGGGATTTCATCATGGCGAAGATGTTCCTGGATACCGTCGGGAAGACGGCGTTGCTCAGGACTCTACTACCGAGACCTATGTTGCACTCAAGCTCTTTATCGATAACTGGCGCTGGGCCGGAGTACCTTTTTATATTCGCACCGCAAAAAGAATGCCCAAGCGGGTCAGTGAAATTGCCGTGTATTTCAAGAATATTCCTCCCATCCTGTTTAATGCTGATCTGGATCATCAGCTGGAGCCCAATGTTCTTGCCTTAAGTATCCAGCCAAATGAAGGCCTGTCGTTACGAATTGCAACCAAACTTCCGGGGGCAAAAGTGCGGATTTATCCGGTGAAAATGGACTTTCGTTACGGATCAACTTTCGGGGGACAGTCACCAGAAGCTTATGAGAGGCTGATGCTTGACGTTATGGCCGGCGATGCAACCCTGTTTATGCGTCGTGATGCAGTGGAGACTTCATGGTTGTTTATTGAGAATATTCTTAATTATTGGGAAAGCAGCAGTACTCGCTGGCTGCCGGAATATTGTGCGGGAACCTGGGGGCCGCTGGAAGCGGAACGCATGATAGAGAACGATAACCGTAAATGGCGATTGTTATGAATGAAAATTCGGATGCAGGTGTGGATGATAGCGAGAATGAAACGCTCCTGTCTTACCCACCTCGCAAAGTAAGAATCTCGCATATTCAAGGTGAACTGGATGGGCTATGGGATGATTACCAGCAGGATCTTAACGATGGCCAGGCCGTTACGCGTGCCTGTATGTCAAATCTCATTATTTTTTGTGACAATGATGAACTAAGCGCCGAAATCGAAACCGATATTCCCGATATAGTACAGACACACCCGGCCCGTGTTCTATTGCTGAGCAGCGCAGCACAAACTTCCGAACCGGGTATAGAAGTTTTTATCTCCAGCCACTATTGTAAGCTTGGCAGTGGTTTGCAAGTGTGTGGTGAACAGATTCGTGTTGTCGCGGATACACAGGCAAGCCGTCGCCTGCCTTCCATTGCACTGGCACAGCTGGTGGGAG
>CBDTVA010000273.1:0-4544 GCA_965363935.1 uncultured Gammaproteobacteria bacterium
GTGAACTAATTTGATCATAGTTCGCCATGAAAGTCGATCAATTTCTAAAATTTCAATGAGTTACTAAAAAAATTCGTGGGGATAACTCAGAATTTAATCTATATTGATTTTTAAAGGAGTTATATTATTATGTTCGATGTTCGTTTAATTTTAAATGGAAAAAAGGCCGCGCTCGAACCTGTTCGGTCTGCAATTTATCGAGGAAGGAATAACGGCCGTATTGACATTAGAGTTACCTGGGAATCCGGTGATGTATACAGATTAGTAAAAGAAGCCTGCGCCGAAGGCTGTCATCGCCTGGTTGTCGGTGGAGGAGATGGAACTGTCAAAGAGGTTGTCGACGCATTGATGCATTTGCAAGTTCATGAAAAACCTGAATTAGCAATAATGCCGCTAGGTACGGCTAACGATTTTGCATCAGCCTGCTCTATCCCTTCAGAACCCTTTTCAGCGCTAGAATTAGCTCAATCGGGACAGGTATATGCAGTTGACTGCGTTCAAGCCAACGACCAATATTTTATCAACATTGCCAGTGGTGGCTTTGGGGCTCAAGTGACGGCCAATACTCCAGTCGAGTTAAAGAATTTTCTTGGTGGAGGTGCTTATACTCTGAATGGACTTGTACAAGCTCTAAATTTCTCGCCCAGTCAAGGCGAACTTCGAATGCCCAATATGTCTATGAAGGGTAACGTTATTGTTGGTGCAGTTTGCAATGGCAAGCAAGCAGGTGGCGGTCAGCAGCTTGCGCCTAATGCATTGATTAATGATGGGCTACTGGACATTGTAGCATTGCTCAGTTTTCCTAAGGAACGTTTCACTCAAGTGATAAAAGAGCTTCTTGATCCTGAAATTAATGGAGAGTATGTTAAACGGTTCAAAGTACCGTGGGCGGAGTGGGAATCAGATATTAATATGTCAATCAATCTGGATGGGGAGCCTATAAAGGCAAAAAACATTCGCTTTGTAGCCATTGAGAGAGCAATTAATTTAGTATTGCCTGAAAACTGTTCTTTGATTAAATCTTAACAGTTGTAAATAGTAAGGTTTCAATTGATAGTAAGCGTGATAGCGGAACTGGGCGATAAAGTAACTCGATATTTTTCTTAAATACACTAACTGTAAAAGGATTTTACTGGTCATTTACAATAATCAGTCTGACCGCGGTTAAATTGCATGTACATACAATCTGACACAAAGAACCAAAAAAAGTGTACTGACATCAGATATTTTTTCAGAACAAGTTGAATTGTCCGATGACAATGAATTAACTAATCAGCTCATGTTAAAAGACCAAAGATATTATTCAGATAGCCTATTCAGTGAGATTGATAGTAATTGTGGCTATTATGTTTTACTTTCGAAGCGACATTCAGGTTAGGAGTGAAGAGTCCATGCATTGTGTATGTTTAAAGTAATTTCAGTAAAATTATAAATATCATTTTTCAGTAGTGAGTTTTAAAAAGTTGTTTAACAAACTGATGAAGGTAAGAGCCGACGTCCCCGGAAAGACAAGCATTTTCCGTCTCTGACTCACCATCAGCAATGACAACATCAGGTAAAGGCTTTTTTCGAATTTTAGCATGAATTTCAGCAACAACTTCAGGATTTTCCTTCAAATAAGCTCTAACTTTATCTTTACCCTGACCGATTTTTTCACCATTGTAGGCATACCTGGCTCCTGACTTATCAATAAAATCTTCTTTGACCCCCAGAGTGATTAATTCACCTTCTTAAGAAATTCATCATAATTTAAAAAACTACTAAAAGATATCGAATAGAATTGTAAGTCATTTTTTTATATGCAAAATTTTAATTTAGAAAAAAGGAGCTATCTTGTTTTAAAGAAAAGTAACTTACCGGCCTTTGCAGCCAATTTGGTAAGAAATGTATAAGATAAGAATAAGACTGAGCAGGCTCAAACTACACCTCAAGATTATGGTTCTTATAGAACAAACATTAATAAGTAATTAAAATTTAACATCAGGAGTTTTAAAAATGAAAAAAAATAATAAAGTTGCAACATTAATATTAGCCCTAAGTGCTACTTTTTCTTCTAATATCTTTGCGATAGTAACAAATTGTGCAACCGCTGAAGGTGATATTCGTGCTCTGCAATCTGAAAAAAAAACATGTTGATGAACGCATTAAAGCTGGCGTAACTTCTATTGTACCCGTGAGTGCTTTTATTCATATCGTCAAAGGTACTGAAGCAAAAAATATCAGTATGGCAACGGGTGATTATAATGATCAGCTTGATGCCAGAATTGCTGAAATAAAAAAGCATTGTGGAAAGTAGTGAAAGTCTAATTACACGAATGGATGTATTTATGTCATAAATACATCCATAACACCTGCTATCGGATAGGCAGCACCAAGTTCAAACATTACATCTTTAAAATCTACATCCAGTTTACCAGGACCTATTTTCGTCTCTGGTTCAGAAACGACAGAATAGAAATTTCTGACTTAAAATACATATTGAAGCGTGCCGCCCAGAAAGAGGAAATAGTTGTTATCAAACTCACCTTTAAAACGTACGCCCTGTGCAACTTGATCCACTTTAGCTTTACCGGCATACAATAAGGTTGCTCCAACCGCATAATTCAATTTCTTGTCTCCTTTCCAGGCATAAGCAGCCGATAACTTGATCTGTTTGTCAAAAGGTAAGTCAATGGTACGATCGTCATTATCTACCGGCGAACTGTCATAAGATACACCGAGGCTAAAAACTTTGTTCTCATTCAGAAATTTGAGCATGCCAAAACCTAAATGCCAGGTATCTTTAAAGTTTCGATCCACAGTTAACACCGGATTTAAACGCCCACCGCCAAGTGCTAACCGATTATCACTGAACTCTGACCAATCTTCCCAGTCAGCATTAACAAACAGCATGTATTCATCATTCACTTTATATCTTAGACCCACTTCCAATACTTGTGGATTAGTCCAGTCTACTTCGATAGAATCTGCAGGAGGAGTTTTTAACATATTTTTAAATTTAAGATCGCCTTCCAATTCTGCATCAAATTCACTGCGATAAACAAGACCTAATAATAGTTGTTCACTGAGCTTGTAGGTCAATCCAGCATAAAACTGTGTACCCCAGTCATCAATTTTATCAATTTCCAATTTACCATCCGGTGCATTATCTTGCTTAATCGCTATATCCTCATCAAAAATCGTATACATGATTGATACGCCCACACCCAACGACAATTTGTCATTCACCTGATAAGCCAGTGAAGGTGATAAGCCAAGACCTTGTAGTGAGGTTTGAATTGCGCCATAGCGACCGACAAAATTATCACCATAATCGGATCCCCCCCCCCATAGGAGCAACCACAGAAAAACCAAAACGGGCCTTCTCAGAGATTTTTTTCACCATAAAAAAACTGGGGATAGCGGCAATCACGCCCGCATTTCCCCCGTCACTACCGCCAGCCTCAGCAACAGAAGAGTCGAATTCCATCTTAGGTACCAATATTTGCATGCCTGTAATCAATTCGTCTTCTTCTATCCCTGTCATGCCCGCCGGATTCGTCCAGGCTGCGTCAGCACTGAATGTATTGGTTGTATTTGCGGCACCTGCTGTGCCAAGGCTACCAGGAGTACCAATTTCTGATAAATAAAAGCCAGCTGCATAGAGAATATTGTGAGTTAGCAAAAGAGCACTTAAAAGAGTTAAGAACGATACTGTTTTTTTCATAAATTACCTCATTATTGCTGCAATAGTTGAATGAATTCAATCGATAAATTTAAATTAGACTAAAAGAAAACAGTCATTACAACTATGCCCTATTTTTTTATTGTATCCAACTAAACATTGCTGAAGGCGCGGCAGGGATCATGTAAAAACGAAAACCCCAATCTGGTCCTGGAATATCGTCGGGTTGAACAATATATTTGTGAAGCCCAACTCCAAACCGAACGGGTAGCTTTCCGAATTTGACTGTAGTGGTATAACCTATACCAATAGGTACAGAATAACAATTCTCGAGATCTTGTTCCCAATCAATAATGATATTGGGACTGGCACCAATTGAATCAGTTTCATTTAAGTTGTAAAAAACAAAATATTGAAGATTGGTCATGTTAACATCTGGTACATCGTCATCACCTGCAAAATCCCAATAATGTGTAGCCAAACCACCGATTTTCCACTTTGGTCGTAACTACCCACACCCTACATTATAATTTTTACCTACCAGAGCCATTTGAATGGCAATCAATGGATTATATCCTTTGTTTGACATAGTCTGGAGGTAACTCGAAATCTGACACTAAGCTTTGCATATTGAAACGTTCTAAAACAGCCCGATACCTTTTTCTTAACTTTTGACATTCTCAAATCCCGTTCAGCTCTATTATTTGTAAATGAGACGTGTGAATTCTTTGCAAACAGAAGTATAGCATCTTTATGATCTCTTATTCTTTCCAATAAATTATGTTGAGTAGTGTGATTCTTTTTCATAACTTTTTTCCTATTAAAGCAAATAGCGGTTAGATTTTATAAAAAAACTTAAATGTGGTTAATTATTAACCAA
>CBDTVA010000274.1:0-4529 GCA_965363935.1 uncultured Gammaproteobacteria bacterium
CAATTTAGCATGACACCAGCCGATAGAAACAACATTTCTATACCAAAGAAAAAAGAATCTAATGCCTGGGATGAACTCTAAGCACTCCTCGAATAATCAGCGTTTTACCTTTCGCTGATTATACTAAGCCTGGTGATTTGCTCCACATCTCCCAGGCTTTTTTAATGGAGTTAATCGTAGTTTATGATATTGATTTAATTGCAACTACTTTATTCTTCTCATGCAAGTCATGCTCCTATTTGTAAGTATTAATTCACTTGTTTTCAAAAGATATGTTTCTACCAATTCACCAGAGAAACGCAGACTGCAACTTATTCAATTTAAACTTGAGCAGGCTGAATGGCGGGAGGTGGGTTGAATCCACAGGTAATTGCCAGCCTTCGATAAAAATGCGGGTTTGACCTAAAGTACTATCCAGGAGTTAACCACTTACAATCTATAAATTATCATAACCAGCAGTTTTTAATAATTTTTAGTATTTTACGAGACTTTTTTAATCTGATATAGTTGCTACAAACATTAGAGTACAACTAAAGGAAATAATCATGAAAAACAAACTTATATACGGTTTTATTCCAGCATTGCTGATATCTTTCTCTGCATCGCAAGTTATTGCTGAAGATTCGACCGGGCCCGCGGATGCGGATACAAGTAAGCCGGTGGATTGCTCAACGGCCAAAGCTGATATTTCCACACTGGAGCAAGAAAAGAAAGCAACCAGTGATAAAGCAGTGGGCGGAGTTCTTGGCTTCACTCCTATCGGACTAGTTGCCAATGTTGCAACGGGAGGCGATAAAATGGATAAGGATCAGAAACTGAGTGCCGAGGAATACGACAAAAAGATTGATGAAAGAATTAAACAAATCAAGTCGGCTTGTGGTGATGATGCCTTACCAACTACCGACTAACCATTAATAAGAAGGCCATCTCATTTGGGGTGGCTTTTTTTGAATTAAAAAAACAGCAGCACTAAGTTAGAAGGTAGGTGTCAGTGAAACAGTACTGCCGTACTAAGGAAGAATATTTAGTATAAATATTAATTCTAAAAATATATGTAGGAAATAACCCTTATTCTTGAAGGGTTTTATTGTACCGATAAAAGCGAATGAAAGTCGTAGTATTTCAATAGTATTAATTTTGAAATTCTCACCAAGCTGGATCATGCATAATATTAAGCACAGTGAAAATAAATTAGTAACCCAGCCGTAGTCTTAGCATTGCACCCCTGAAACCCTTGCTGTTACTGCTTACTTTAATTACGCCCTGAATGACTGAATAAGGAACTGCTAATTATGCAGCCTGGGTCGAAAGCGGCATTTTCACCAGACGTCTGCTTCACCACATTGCTGACTGTTCAACTAACGATATGTGCTCAAAATGATGATTAATCTTTACTGCTAAAAGGTGATTTATTCGATTTATTGAATGGCCGCTTTTTGCTCTGGATTATCTTTAGGAAAAACCAGCGAATGGCTGCTAAGTACAATGAGCAGAGTAATTTTAGACTGACATTTATACGGAGTTAGAATTAGTGCTTTGGGACAATTCCAGCTGTTACATGAGTGTCCGCTATGAGCATATTGCTGTCGGATCAACTTCCTGTTAGTGCTCACTTCAAATATAGAAAAAAATCCTGACTACCCATTTTCTTAATTATTGTGAATGGCCGCTTTGTAGAAATAAATCTGTGAAGGAATTTCTTCATAAATTGCCGTTATAGGTCATATGCAGTCGCATACTGTAATATTCAATATGACATTACCTGGTATGAAACTTTAATACTCAACTACAGTTTGGTTGCTTTTTGCTACTATAAAAATACTCAACAGAGAGAGGATCAGCTATTTACTAAGCACCGGGTTTGAGGATGCCGGGGGGAATGCTGAGCTTTGAAAATTTGAATTTGCTATTTCATGGGTGCGGGCCGATGGCGTAAACAGCCGGGTGTTGTTTACCCGGTAATTGCCGACCTTCAGGTGAAATAAGCCAGCTAATAAACGCCTTTACACCCTGGTGATTGAGTTCAGGATAGCGTTCTGGATTCAAAGCAATGACGCCATAAGGATTATATAAAGCGGGATCACCGGAAAACACAATTTTCAGTGCCAGCCTGCTTTGTTGTGCGTGTTTATAGGCCAGCCAGGTGCCCCGATCGGTGAGGGTGTAGGCCTGTAACTCATCGGCCATTTGCAGCACTTTGCCCATGCTCTGACCTGCTTCACGATACCAGGCGTTTTCGGTTGCCTGTCCAGTTGCAATCCATAGTGCCAATTGTTTTTTATGGGTGCCCGAATCATCACCTCTGGAAATAAACAAAGCCCGGTGACGGGCAATTTTTAGCAGCGCTTCCTGGGCGGTTTTTGCACTGTTAACAGCCGCCGGATCATGCTTCCGGTCCAACCAGGACAATATCATTGTACATTACGTCATAACACTTTTTACCATAGCCTGCCTGATTAAATTGCTGTTCAGCAAGCGGAGCATGAACTATCAGGACATCCACATCGCTGTCCTTACCCATTCTCAGCGCCTTTCCAGTACCTACGGCAATAACATGCACCTGATAGCTACTGTGTTTTTCGAATTCGGGCAAAATATTTTGCAGCAGGCCGGAGTTTTGGGTACTGGTAGTTGTGGCCAGGCGTATGATGGAGCTGCTTTTAATAGCAGAACCCTGGTAAAATGACATACTGCTCAACATCAACAGGCTTGTCAGGGTAAATGGTTGCGTAAAAAAGCACCCATGTCGGGACATAAAAATATCTTCCGTATTTTAAAATTTATGAAGTTGACATTTTACTTACCCTGCTGCCATAATTTCAATAGATTTTTATAAGGAAGAAAAACTGTGACTGATAATATAAAAGATAAAGCCGTTATAGAAGCTCTGATGGAACGTTTTCAGAATCGGCGCCTGCCACGCGTCCTGGATATCAAGAAAAAGGTTGATCAGGGAAATAAACTGGATAACTTTGATATAGAATTCCTGGAAAAAGTGTTTAATGATGCCCGGCAGAATGAGCACTATATGGAAGTGGCGGATGAAGAGTTTAAAACGCTGTTTATGAAAATACTTTCCCTGTACAAGGAAATCACTCAAAAAGCGATGGAGAATGAGCAAAAAAGCTAGACGAATTTCTTATTATCCAGTCTGCCCAGAGTGATTTGTAAAGACTCTTTGCGTTTTTGGGCCAGTTTTATCCAGTTGCTGATTTCATCCAGCAAGGTTTCTTCACCGACTCCATGTTTCGGAGCCCCCTGGTTAATGGAGTTATCCAGGCGACCTGAATTAATGTAGGTCCATTGCTCCCGGTTTTGTGAAATAACGCCAGTGTGTCCCCTGCTTTCCAGGGAAAAGGACAGCAGATCGCCTTTTTGCATCAGACGCTGCATTTCTTGATAAATAGCCCGGCTTTGCTGGTCTATATCTTTTACCTGGATGACGGACCTGGTGTAGATTTTTTCCCCCATAGCCTGGGTAATACCTTCACCGGTGAAAAAGGCATTCTCTGCGCGACCTTTGGCCTGGGCCATCTGCAGCAACTCCCTGCTGAGACTATCCTGACCTCTATAGCGGACGCCCATTTTTTTCAGGCCATGCACCACCAGGGTGTAACAATCAATGTCTTTATAGTCTGTTCCCATAAAGGGTTTTACTGCATCATCCAGTCTTTGTGCCAGAAGTTGTGTGTGACTTTCGCTGTGCACAGAACCCGAAGGCAGTGAAATTTCCCGGGTGTTTTTAGCTTTATCATCAGGTGTTGTCCAGGACAGTTCCCGACTTTTGCTGTCAATATAAATGGTGCTGCCTTTGGCAATTTGAGTGAATGATTTGTCTTTGTTTAGCTCAGAATGAATAATATTCCAGTGCTGTGATTTAAAGTCATTATGTTTGAATAACAGGTGTGAAACGGTCGGCGAATCCTGATTGATTTTTCCCAGAACGATTTTGTGGCTGTCAGTAGCGGGCAGGGTTTTCCTCGATGCCACAGGCATTTCGGTCTGCCTTGATGGACTTGTTCCGAGCGTGTTTGAGGCTAAAGTCTGGCTGTGCCGATGCCAGGACAGCTCTCTGCTTTTCTGGTTATAATAAACAAGACTACCAGCCGGGATCTGCTGGAAGGGTTTGCTTTTGTTAATGGGGTCATGAATGATGGACCAGGTGCTGGCTTTAAGTTCCGGATTGGCCAGCAGGAGCTGAGCTACGGTGCTGTTATTTTTTGACAATACACCTAGTTTAATGGTGTTGGTAGCGGATACGTCAACCGCATTTGGCGTCGGGACTGTATTTGCCGCAGTCAAAGTGTCGATTTTTTGACTGGCTAAGGATTGCTGACTTGATGCCTGAGGCTTTATATTTGCTTGTTTTAACTGCTGATTTTTTAATACGCTGACAAAATCCATTGCGCCTAAGGTATTGTTATTACTGCTTTTGGCTGCAATACTATGCTGATTGTCTGTAGTGTGGATGCGCATAATGATTTCTCTGGTCAATTACTTTGTTGTTCAGGCAGTTTGTTATGATTAAT